>CAZANJ010000014.1:11356-16203 GCA_964486415.1 uncultured Anaerolineales bacterium | reverse complement strand
AAGGATTATGCTCGTTCAAAAATCGGGGGTTGCAAACCCCCTCTGAGCAGGGTCCAAGCAGTTACGATTTTGCCATCTTTTTCGGATTGCGTCCGCTTTCACATAGCTTCGCGACTCCAGGCCTCCCAGCAAGAGATAGCTAAGGATCCGTGAGGGAATAACTTTTACATTTGATGAACGGGCGACCACGGGCGACTCGTCGCCTAGGGGATCGCCCCTACGTTCGTATTTTGATGATACACGGGCAATTACGTAGGGGCGGGACTCCGTGCCCGCCCTGAAATGGAAAAATTATTTAATCCCCATTCCTAATCGGGAGCTTTACAATGAGGTCAAAAGGGAGTAGGATAATAGCAACGGCGTCTACGGTAGCTCGCGTACCTATCACTTGCCGCCGGACCCCGTTGGGCGGAAGCGCGGGTGTATAAGGGAATTCAGAAAGAAATAATGTGCCTCTTTTCGCTCGGCTTGGATTTGGCAATCCAACGGGAGCGAGGCAGGCAAGTTATTTGTTTCCAAGTTCCAAGCCCGCTTGGCTTGGCTGCGAAGTATTTGTGGTGCACAATCAGATAATCTATGGAGGTAAGTATGGACTTACGAAGCTTCGTTGCGTGGGCTCAAAAGGAGGAGAGGTTGATTGAGATCGAGCGAGCCGTCGTGCCGCGCTTCGAGTTGGCGCGTGTGATGCACGCGCTTGATGGGCGGCCAATACTTTTCTCGACCTTGAGCGATTTCCCCGGCTGGCGAGCGCTTTCCGGAGCTTGCGCTCAACGTGAACATTTCGCGGCCACGCTGGAATGCACGGTGTCCGATCTGATAAAGAAGATGGCCAACGTGATAGATCATCCGGAGAAACCCCCGCTGCTCGAATCCGGTCCATGTCAGGAAATCATCGAGGATCGGGTGGACTTGACCCATCTGCCCATCCCGCGTTACCATCCTGACGACGGTGGGCCCTATATCACAGCCGGTGTGGCGATAATCAAAGATCCGCGTCTGGGGCGCAATGCTTGCTTCCACCGCTTGATGCTCCACGACGAGCGTCGTCTAGTCGCCCGCATCGTTGAGGGGCGGGGAACGCATACTGCACTCCACAAGGCGACCGGTGATTTGCCCGTCGCCATCGCGGTTGGTTGCCCCATCCAAGTGCTGCTGGCGGCGGCGATGAGCCCCTCCAAGGGGGTGGATGAGCTGGGCCTCGCGCATGCTTTGGCACCCACACCCTTGGTTCGCTGTCAGGGCGTTGAGCTGGAAGTGCCCGCCGAGGCAGAGCTGATCCTCGAAGGTCGCATCACTCATACCACGGAGGACGAAGGCCCTTTCCCTGACCTGACAGGGACTATGGACACTGTGCGTCGACAGCCCGTGATCGAAATCGACCGCGTCACGCATCGACGTGAGCCCATCTTTCACGCATTGCTTCCCAGCGGTATGGAGCACAAGAACCTGATGGGCATGCCGCGCGAGCCGACCATCTTCGCCGCCGTGAACCAGGTCTGCCATTGCACTGGCGTTTACATCACGCCATCGGGGACCTCATGGCTCCACGCCGTGGTGCAGATCGAGAAAAAACATCCTGAGGATGGGCGCCGGGCAGCCTGGGCCGCCTTCAGGGGCCATTCCTCCTTGAAGCACGTTGTTGTGGTGGACACCGACATCGATATTTACGACAGCGCGGATGTGGAGTGGGCCATTGCCACACGCTTCCAAGCTGATCGTGGTCTAGTGATGCTCACCGATCAACCAGGCAGCAGCTTGGACCCATCAGCGATACAAGCGCCAGGGCAGAAATCGCGCACGGCGAAGATGGGGCTAGATGCCACCGTGCCTTTGAGCGAAGATCGAGGTGGGTACGCCCGCGTGACCTACTCGCCACTCGATATTGCACAATATGGTGTGAACTTATAAACTCACTTGTGCAATGCCCTTTTTTGGTGTATCATACATCGAGTCGATATCGAACCGCACCGACAGGCTTGACCGAGACGGGTCGGGTCTGATGTATTCGAGGCCCACAAAGCACAAGGAGGGAAGCAATGGACATCATCAAGGTCGCGTCCAATTCTCGCTCAACAGCAGTGGCAGGGGCTATTGCCGGAGTGATGCGAGAACGGAGTCACGTAGACGTACAAGCTATCGGCGCCGGAGCGGTCAATCAAGCGGTGAAGGCAGTTGCCATCGCCCGTGGTTACCTAGAACTCGACGGTATTGACATTATCTGCATCCCCTCTTTCGTCGAGGTCATGATCGAGGGGCAAGAGAGAACTGCTGTCCGACTGAGTGTTGAACAGAGGGGGCCTGCCGAGCCGCCTACTCAAGAGACGGAAACAGAGACAGAAACAGAGCAGAGCGGGTTATCCTACGACTATTAAAATCCGCTTCACAATAACCAAGGCGGTGCCGGCCCCTCGACGGCATCCATAATGATAGTTTGGCGAGGTCTCCTGACCGCAGCCCTTGGGCCTGGGCGCGGTCGGAGACCTTTGCCTTATGTCTGACGCAGTCCAATCAAGCAGAAAGCGAAGAGCGAGGCCGATCGGCCTCGCTCTTCGCTTTATCACAAATTGCGCGTGAGTTATAACTCACTCGACGAAAATCTCTACGCGCTCATTTTCCTCTTCGTCCTCCACATCCACGATTTTTCCCTCTGTACCGGCCTGAATGGCCTGTCTCATTGTCTCCAGATCGATCCCCTCTGGGACGAAACGGGCGCCCATATGCATCCCCACGTTAATCAAGTTCCAGGGCAAGTTGACGTTGACCTTGTGTCTTCCTGTTTCCAGATCGGAGACGCGAACGCGAAGTCGGCGCGGCTCAGGTCTGCTGCTTGATACAGACTGCACAGGTGCGCTCTTTTCCTCCTGCATCGCCTCCAGAAGCAAAGCAGCCTCCTCGGCAGTGATCTGACCGTTCTGGACCATCTTTAGAACTTCCATACGTTCTTCTGGCGCCGTCATTTTTCCCTCGTGTAAACTGCCCGATAATCGTCTTTGACTATCAAGTTCAGTAATTGGACCGCCAAATTCGTTTTCACCTTGCTCGGCCTGGATCTGGCGATCCAGCGGGAGCTGGTGAGGGGGGCTATTACCGGTTTTGATGTTCAAAAATCATCATAGCGTCGACCGGGCGAGGAGCTCTATCTATGAAATGCTCTCCAGGCTCGCTTGTATCTTTTCTTCACCGTTAATTTCAACCAACTCCCCGGTGACGGTGAAAATTACTCGTTCACAGATGTTGATCACCCGGTCAGCGGCGCGCTCAAGGTTATGGGCCACCCACAGCAGATAAGTGGCCTGGTCTATCGTGCTGGGGTCGGCCATGATGAAAGTGAGCAACTCACGATAAACCTGATTGTAGAGCGCATCTATCTCGTCATCCGCTTCGGGTATAACACGGGCGAGCTCCGCGTCTCGTTGGGCAAAGGCATCCAGCGCCCGCTGGAGCATATCGCGTGCTTTCTCTGCCATGCGAGGTACGTCGATCAATGGCTTGAGCAAGGGCTCGTCCCCTATCATCAAATTGATCTTGGCGATACCCTTTGCGTAATCTCCGATCCGCTCCAACTCGGAGACGATACTCAACACTGCGGCGATGATGCGCAGATCGCCCGCCATAGGTTGCTGAGTGGCGATAAGCGTCAGCGCATCACTCTCAAGAGCATAGCGCTTCCGATTCATCTCGCGGTCTTGCTTGATCAGCTGCCGCGCTTTCTCCCGATCCCGCTGCTTCAAGCTTTCCACTGAATCGATGATCGCTTGCTCCACCATGTTGCCGAGAATCAGGACTTCGTCCTGTAGACGTTGCAACTCCTGCTCGAATGTTTGTCTTACCATAAGGCACTCCATTTATCCCCTGACAGCATATGTGCACATCGGGCCAGATGTCAATTAGGAAGTTACCCACGTACCAATTTTGGCTAGGGCCATTGTTATGAAGCTTGCTTCACCCTTTTCCGCAGAATATCGGCCCCGCGATTATCAAGTATCAGGGAGATGAGCAATATCTCTTTCTCCTCTGGGGAGCGTTTCTGGTCAGACTGAATCCTTTGGATGAATTGATGTGCCTCGCCAGGCGAGTCAGCGCTGGCCGTCGTCACGAGCCGAGAGATGCGGGCCAGTTCCGCTATGTCCAGAGTGTCAATAACCCTTTCCATCAGCGTGACCCTGTCGCCGACCAGGCTGCGCTGAATCTGCCCGACGCAAAAGCTCTGTAGTCGGGTGTACAACTCGTTGAGAGGAACGCCCATCCCCTCCTCCGAGGCCTCGGCTACGGAGGAGGCTGGCACCGGCTGGATGTTGATCCCGCCGCGCAGCATAGATTGCCAGCTCAGTCCCACACCCAGAGCCATCCAGGTGGATGCCGAGCCGGGCACCAGGGCCAAAGCCATTCCCAGAGCCAAGCAAGCGAAAAGTGCGTTGGCCATCATCAGCAGCCATGCCCCTCCGGTTGAAAGGGCACGCTTGGGCTGTTTTGGGTTGCCGATGATCACCTCACTGGCCGCCCAGATTATGGACATCAGGCTGGTGACGAGATAGAGGTCAGCGCGCACTGTCGCCAGCCAGTTGAGCACTGCTTGCAATATTTTCATCCCGTCCCCTTGCATCGCTCAGGCCCCGTGTTTCATCTGTTTCTGCCCTTTTTCCGTCAAGACGATCATCTCGCCCGCATTCAGAGGCTGGCGCTCCACCAACCCGTCTTGCTCCAGGTTAGACAAAGGCCCAGCGATTTCTTCCGGGAAGGAGTAGGTGCGAGAGGCCAATTCGACCGGCAATGCGGGGCCTTTCTTCAGCAATGCTTCCAGAATATTTCTCTCGCGCTCTTGTGTGTGAATGCTCTCGCGCTCTTCT
>CAZANJ010000014.1:0-11256 GCA_964486415.1 uncultured Anaerolineales bacterium | reverse complement strand
GTGTGAAGGCTCTCGTCCTCTTGTGTGTGAAGGCTCTCGTCCTCTTGTGTGTGAAGGCTCTCGTCCTCTTGTGTGTGAACGTGTTCTTCGCTTTCGTGTTCTCCGTTCAACATCTCTCTCACCTCCTGACCTGTATGGCCTTGAAATCAACGGTCATTCTAGCATAGTGAAGGTGGCGTGTCAAATATCCTATTGACGGAAAGGGGACGGGCGACCACAAGGATCGCCCCTACGTGATTTGTACCGCTTGACACCTCATCACAGAAGTGTAAAATGGCCTTCTGACTAGGCGCTTTCCATCTCAATATAATCAGGAGAAACCACAAATGAACCAACTAAATGTACCCGTCAACCTCTTCGCCCCCGCTGCCTGTATTCTCGGCCTGGTCGTGGTGGCAGAGCTTTATCTGTGGCTGCGGAAACAGAGTGCTGGCACAGAGCGCATGCAGGAGATCGCACACTTTATTCAGATGGGAGCCAACGCCTTCCTCCGCCGCGAGTTCATCACCATCGCTCCCTTTGTAGTAGTTCTCGCGTTGTTCCTGTTTTTGGTCATGCCCGAAGGAAAGTGGCAAGTCGCCTTGGGATTTGTCTTCGGGGCGGCCTTGTCCATGCTCGCCGTCTACATCGGGATGAACGCCGCCGTGCGGGCCAACGTGCGCACCGCCGAGGCGGCCAGAACTTCGATTGGCAAAGCTCTGACCATCGCTTTCCGTGGCGGCTCCGTCATGGGAATGTCCATTATCACCCTCAACATGCTGGGAATCGTGTTGCTGATGTGGCTCTTCGGCGTGGGACCGGATCATCCGGAGGGCGTGAGCCTGCTGGTCGGCTTCGGATTCGGGGCCAGCCTCTCCGCTCTCTTCTCCCAACTGGGCGGTGGAATCTACACCAAGGCCGCCGACATCGGGGCCGATCTGGTCGGCAAGGTCGAGGCCGGCGTCCCGGAGGACGATCCCCGCAACGCCGCCGTCGTCGCCGACCTGGTGGGTGATAACGTGGGCGATTGCGCCGGTCGTGGCGCCGACCTCTTCGAGTCGGGCGCCGACAATGTGATCACCACCATGATCGTCGCCGCGGCCCCGATCTTCTTCCGCAAATATGGCTGGGCCGGCGTAATGTTCCCGCTCGTGGCACGGGCCATCGGCGTGGTAGCCACGAGCATCGGCATCGCGCTGGTACGCGGTAAAGAGGACGAAGCCCCCACCAGAGCGGTCAACCGGGGCTTCCTGGGCACCGCTCTGGTCTGCCTGGTGCTCTTTTACTTTACGGCACGCTGGATTATGCACGACGTAGGACTCTTCTGGGCCCAGGCTCTGGGTATGTTGGGCGTGCTGTCCATCGTCGTCGTGGTGCAGTATTACACCGGCGCCCATCGCAAGCCTGTGCGTGACGTCGCCCGCCACGCGCAGAGCGGGCCGGCGCTGAACATCCTGGAGGGGCTGGCCTACGGCATGGAGAGCACGGTCTGGGGCCTCTACATTTTGGGCATCATCGTCCTCACCTCCTACCTCATCGGCGGGGGTGGCGTGATCGGCATCTATTACATCGCCGCCGCCACGATGGGCATCAAGGAGATGAAGGGCATCATCATGTCGGGCGATACCTTCGGCCCCATCGTGGATAACGCCGCCGGCATCAGCGAAATGGCCGGCTTGGGCCGGGAGACGCGCGCGGCCGGCGACGCCCTGGACGCCGTGGGCAACGTCACCAAGGCGCTGGCCAAGGGCTACGCCATGGGCGCCGCCACGATGGGCAGCATGGTGATCCTCTTCGCCTATCTCTTCGAGGTGGCGCGGCTGCAAAACATCGAGCTGACCAGCATCGGCGATTTCATGGTCAATCTGGTCAATCCAGCCACAGTGACCGGGCTCTTCTTCGGAGTGGCTATGCCCTACCTCTTCTCCGCGCTGACGCTGCGCTCGGTCAACGATGGCGCCTACAAGATGATCGCGGAGGTGCGACGCCAGTTCCGCGAGATTCCGGGGCTGATGTCCGGGGAGACGCCCCCCGATTATGCACGCTGCGTCGATGTGGCGACGGTCAACGCGCTGCGCAAGATGGTGGCGCCCACCCTGGTCTCAATAGTGATCCCAGTACTGGTGGGCTTCACGCTGGGACCTTGGCCCCTGGCCGCCTACCTGATCGGCGTCAAGGCATCGGCGGCGGCGCTGGCCAGCGCCCAGTTCAACGCCGGCGGCGCCCTCGACAACGCCAAGAAGTTGATCGAGGAGGGCGAGTTCGGCGGCAAGGGCACCGAGGCCCACGCGGCAGCCGTGGTCGGCGATACTTTCGGCGATCCGCTGAAGGATACCGCCGGGCCATCCTTGCACATTTTGGTCAAAATGCAGAATATCATGTCCATTACTCTGCTGCCCTTGTTTGTGAATCATGGACTGAACTTGTTCCAGTGATTCACCCCTCACCCTAACCCTCTCCCCTCTGGGGAGAGGGAACGCCGTCATCTTGACGGCACAGGAGCCCCTCTCCTCAAAGGGGAGAGGGAACGAGGCTTGACGAAGACATACCATACAGCTAAAATCTTTGTACGAATCAAGACCTGACAGGTTTACAGAAGCACAAAACCTGTCAGGTCTACCAGGAGCACAATGTGAATCGAGATATGTATCTAAACCGAGCTTTGCTGGAAATCTATAGCGAGCTGGATCGTGATCGCTTGATGGCCCTTGTCGTGCGCTATGCCCGCGACCAACTCGGCGCCAGGGGCTCATCCATCTTCCTGCGGGATGACATCACCGGGCGCTATGTCCTGCGCGGCACCACGGGCCTCTTGAAAAGCGCCGACATGCCCAGCGAGCGAGTGGAGTATGAACCCGGAGAGGGATTGACCGGCTGGATCGCCAAGCATGGGCATTCGCTACGCATCACCAACGTTCGCGATAAGGAGGAACTGCGGCGCATCGCGGATGACCTGGCCTGGGGCAAGAAATACTCCGAGATCAGCGCCAAACCGGGGCTGGCCTACCTGGGCGTCCCCATCCTCTCCAGAGAGGACGACGTTGTGTTGGGAGTGTTGCGCGTCTCTGGAAAGAAAGATGGTGGGGTGTTCGACGAGCGAGACGAGGTCCTGTTGAGCGACATCGCCGCGATAGTCAACATCGCCATCGAGAACTCCCAGCGCTATGAGCGCGAGAAGCGCCGCGCTCGTTACTTCCGCCTGCTGCTCGACATCAGCAGCGATCTGGACCCGCGCCGCCCCATCCCGGATATTCTCCACCTCGTGACCGATCAGGTGCGACACGGCTTTCGCACCGAGGGCTGTCTCATTTATTTGCAGACCGAGGAGGATGGGCGGCGCGTGGAACTGCGAGCCGTAAGCGGGCTCCCCGAAGATCTCACCGGAGAGCTGACCTACATGCGGGGCGAGGGCTTGACGGGCCACATCTTCCAGACCGGGGATCCGGTCCAGATACGCGAGGCCGCGGCCCTGGAGCAGTGGCACGATCCCCATATTCCCAGGGTAGCTTCTCATCTTCCCTCCCGCGCGTACCGCTCCTTCATCGGTGTCCCCCTGCGGCTGGGCAGCGACGTGCATGGCACGCTGGAGCTGATCAACAAGATCCCCAGCAGCCCCGGCCATCGTGACTGGTTCACCGATGACGACGAGGAATACCTGCTGCTGCTTTCCACCGCCATCTCCGGCGTGCTGGAGGGCGCGCGTTACCTCAAGACCTTGAACGAGGTGGGGGTCAGCGCGATGAGAATGCAGCGCATCGCTTCCTTCGGCACCCTCGCGCAGCGGATACGCCACGAGGCGGCCAATCCGCTGGCCGTCGCCCGGCTGGGAGTGAATAACTTGCGCAACGATCTCCAAACGACCTGCCCGACGCCATCCGATCAAGAGGGCGATTTGCGGCTTAAGCGGCGCCTCAAGGTCATCGAGGATAACCTGGACCTGGTGAGCGGCAAGCTGCTCGATCTGCTCAAGTTCTCGCAGCGCATCGGTTTCGTGCGCACCACCACGCAGTGGAACGATGTGGTGCGCGAAGTCCTGATCTGGCTTTCGGCGGAGCGGCAGCGGCGCGGCGTGGAAGTGCACGTTTCTTATGGGGAGCTTCCGAAGATGTTCATCGAGCCTAACGAACTGTTCGGCGTCCTGGTAACCGCCCTGCGCCTGGCGATGGAGGCCCTGGATGTTTCCGGCGGGCTGATTGAGATAGATACTGAGTTATCCGCCGATGGTCAGCGCGTGCATACCGAGATCCACGCGCCTAACGCGCCCCAGGTCAATGAGGTCTCTTGCATCCTGGAGCCGGACCCAGGCGCTCCAGAGGAGTTGTCACCGCTCCATTTCGAGTGGGCGCTGGCGCAAGAGACGGTAAGGGTACAGTACAGAGGCGATCTCAAGTGGAAGGTTCAGGGCAAAGAGGTGTACTTCAGACTTGAGCTTCCCCTTGAGCAAAACTGAGGGAAAACCTAAGTGACAACAAAACAACAGAAGACGATAATGATCGTGGACGACGAGCCTTTTTTTCGCGAAGAGGCGCTGGCTTTTCTCAGCAGTCCCGCCTTTGCCAAGCGCGGCTGGGAGGTGGAGACGGTGCCCGGCGGCGAGGAAGCGCTGGCCCGGCTGGAGCATGCCCCATGTGAAGTTATGTTACTCGACATCAACATGCCGGGCCTGGACGGGATGGAAATCCTGCGCCTGATGCAGAAGAAACATCTGCTGGACCAGACCTATGTCATCATGCTCAGCGCCTATGGCGTTTACGAGAACGTGATCGCTGCAATGCGCGGAGGGGCCAAGGATTTCGTCAACAAGTCGGAGCCGCTGGATCAGTGGATCGTGCGCATCGAGCGCGGCTTTGAATGGCAAGAACTGCGCCGCCGCAAACAGCAAGTTGAGGAGGAATTGCGTCTCCTGGCGCGGGAGGTGGGCCACGACATCGGCGGCACGACCTACTTCGTGCTCACTCAGCGCGTGCGAGCGCTGTCCAAGCTGGTGGAAGGCAACGCCGAGGGTGAGCGCTCCATTGAGGTCATCCAGCAGATCCTGGCCCGCATCAAGCGGCTGGCCGACGACCTGGGCCACGTGGCTGTGGCCTTGGATAGCAGGGAGGCCTGGCGCTGGGAACCGCTCGACCTACGCCGCATGTTGGGACGCTTGATCCACGAGTTCAAATACGGTCATCCCGACGTGGAAGTAGTGCAAGATTGGGCGGAAGATCTGCCCCCCGTGCATGGCAGTCGCGCCCAGTTGGAGCGAGCCTTTCACAACCTCTTGACCAACGCTGGACGCGCGCTGTCGGCTGAAAGTTCAGCCGCCAGCGGAACGCTCGCCGTGCGCACGCGCCAGGAGGATGATGACTGGGCCGTCGTCGAGATTGAGGATACCGGCATCGGCATTCCGCCGGAGATGCAGGAGAAAATCTTCCGCATCGGATTCTCCGATTGGAGAAACGGGAAGAAAGGTAGCGGGCTGGGACTTTACGTCGCCCAAAGAAACATCGAAAATCACGGCGGCAGCATCAAACTATCCAGCGCAGTCGGTGAAGGAACCACCGTCACCGTCCGCTTGCCCCTCAAGGCCGAGGAAGCCAGAATTGTATCTTCTCACAATTCCTAGATTGGTTCAATCTCTGAGATTGAACCAATCTCTACGCAATTCATAATTCGCAAGGAGGTTAAGAATATGTCAGCGACAATTTTAGTGATGGACGACGATTTGCTCGCCCTCGAAAGCCTGGAGAGCTACCTGGCGGAGGAGGGCTATGAAGTTTTGACCGCCAGCAGCGCCCGCGCGGCGGTCGAACGTATGCGAGAGACTGAGGCCGACGTAGCTGTGCTGGATATGAAGATGCCGGAGATGGATGGCTTCCAGGTGGCCGCGATGCTGCGTCAACTGAAACCCGATCTGCAAGTGCTCATCTTCACCGGCTACGCATCGCTTGAAACCGAGGCCCGTGCTGCGCAATTGGATTTCTACGAATATCTGCCCAAATCAAACTGGTACGATCTGCTTCTGCCGACTATCGAGCAGGTTTTGAAAAAGCCGGAGCAGCGGGAGCCCAAGCAGCGCCCCGCCGACCTGGAGAAAACGGCGGTCCAATACGCCGACGAGGGTAAGTGGGAGCTGGCGGCCATGGCCCTGGAGCAAGCGGCCCGCATCTCCGAGTTTACTCACCAGTGGGAGGAAGCGTCCCAGCTCTACAATCAGGCCTTCGAGTATATGCAGCGTGCCCAGGGCCTCTCGGTGGAGACTCAGCGACTGCGCGAGCTGGCGGAATGCGCCCAGCGCATCGGCGAGGAGGAGAACGAAGGGGCTGAGCGCGACAATGAGTGAAAATAAGACCGGTTACGACGTCGCAATTATCGGCGCGGGGCCGGGCGGCTATGTGGCCGCCATCCGCGCCGCTCAACTGGGCCTAAAAGTAGCTCTGGTCGAGAAAGAGCACCTGGGCGGTGTATGCCTCAACTGGGGCTGCATCCCGACCAAGGCCCTGCTCCGCAACGCCGAGGTCATCTCCCTCCTGGACGAAGGCCGTGAGTTCGGCTTCTCCATCGAGGGGCTCGAGGTGGACTTCGGCGCCGCCGTGGACCGCAGCCGCAAAGTCTCCAAGCGCCTGGTCAAGGGCGTCGGCCTGCTGATGCGCAAAAACAAGGTGGACGTGATCGAGGGCCACGGCGTGCTGAAATCACCCCACACAGTCGAGGTGGCCTTGAACGAGGGCGGCGAGCGCACGCTGGAGGCAGAGAACATCATCATCGCCACCGGCGGCCACGCGCGTACTATCCCCCCCCTCTCTCCCCCCCCAGCGGGGGGAGATGTGGGGGGGGCGAATGGCGAGCGCGTGTTGACCTATCGCGAGGCCATCGTGCTGCGCGAGCTGCCCCGCTCGGTCGTCATCGTCGGGGCCGGCCCAATCGGCATGGAATTCGCCCAGGTCTGGGGCAGCTACGGCGCCGATGTGACCGTGGTGGAGATGATGCCCCGCGCCCTGCCCCTGGAGGATGAGGAGGTCAGCGCGGAGGTGGAGCGATCCTTCCGGCGACAGCGCATCGATCTGCTGACCTCGACGCGCGTGCAGGGCATAGAGGCCACCGCCGAGGGTGTCAAGGTGGACGTGGCGGATGATGACGGCGAGCGCGCGCTGGAGGCCGAGCGGGTGCTGATCGCCATCGGCGTGGTTCCCAACAGCGCGGGGCTTGGTCTGGAGGAACTCGGCGTGGAGCTGGAGCGCGGCAACATCCTCATCGACGAGCACATGCGGACCAACGTATTTAGCGCTAGCGGCGGCCTCTATGCCATCGGCGATGTGACGGGGAAGCTGGCGCTGGCCCACGTCGCCTCGGCCCAGGGCATCGTCGCCGCGGAGACCATCGCGGGCGAGGAAACGCGCGCTCTGGACTATGAGGCTATGCCGCGCTGCACCTATTGCAAGCCCCAGGCAGCCAGTTTGGGATTGACCGAGGCCCAGGCGGTCGAGCGGGGGCACGAGGTCGAAGTGGGGAAATTCCCCTTCCGTCCCAACGGTAAGGCGCTGGGGCTGGGCGAGCGCGACGGCTTCGTCAAGCTCGTGGCCGATGCGGACAGTCATAAGCTACTCGGCGCCCATCTGGTCGGCCCAGAGGTGACGGAGTTGCTGCCGGAGCTGGTATTGGCCCAAAACTGGGGGCTGACGCCGGATAAAATCGCGCACACCGTTCACGCCCATCCGACACTGAGCGAAGTGGTGATGGAAGCGGCGCACGGGGTGTTCGGTGAGGCGATCCACAAATAGTGGCTGAAGCACTCAATTCTGCGACAAACCCGGGGGCGGCTCGGGCCTCGGCCATTGAGGATTTCCGCCGCGCGCGCCGCCAGGCTGTCTTGGAGGAAATCTTCGCCCGCCTGACCGGCAAATCGGTCGATCTGCTCTCCTATGATGAGGTGCGCAGGAAGCTGAAAGCGGTCGGCGAGTCGAGGCAGGAGCTGAAGGAGATTCCCCTGGAGGCCATCGTGGGCAGCGTGGGGCGCTACTCCGACTTCACGCGCGGCTTCCTGCCCCGGCGCAACATCGACGCCGAGCGCTGGGCGAAGGTGCGCGTGGCCGTGGGCGGGCTGGTCGGCGTGCCGCCCATCGAGGTTTATCAAATCAGCGAGGCCTACTTCGTGCGCGACGGTAATCATCGCGTCTCGGTGGCCCGCGAGTTGGGCGCGACCCACATCCAGGCCTATGTCTCCAAAGTGCGCTCCAAGGTGGACCTCCCGCCCGACGTGGAGCCCGATGATCTGATCCTGAAGGCGGAGTACACCGAGTTCCTGGAGCACACACGCCTCGACGAGACTCGCCCGGAGGCCGATCTGAACGTCACGGTTCCCGGTCAGTATCAGAAGCTGGAAGAGCACATCGAGGTACACCGCCATTTCATGGGGCTGGAGCAGCAGCGATACATCCCCTACGAGGAGGCGGCCGCTCATTGGTATGACGAGGTTTATCTCCCCGTGGCCTACATCATCCGCAGAAAGGGCCTGCTGCGGGATTTCCCCGAACGTACCGAGGCCGATCTTTACCTCTGGCTCGCGGAGCATCAGGCCGCGATGCGGGAGGCTCTGGGGTGGGACATCGAGCGCGAGGCGGCCGCTGCCGATCTGGCCTCCCGGTTCAGCGCCCGACCACAGCGGGTCGCTGCCCGTGTCGGCGAAAAGTTGCTGGACGCGGTGATGCCCGATGAGCTCGAACCTGGCCCGCCCCCTGGGCAATGGCGGCAGGAGCGCGTGGAGGGCCGCCCGCGCGAGCGCCTTTTCCCCGACATCCTGGTGGCCCTCAGCGGCGACGAGCCCGGCTGGCAGGCGCTGGAGCAAGCGCTGGTCGTGGCCCGTCTGGAGGGCTCCAGGCTGCACGGCCTTCACGTGAGGCCCGCAGAGGATCCGGATGAGGGAGAAATTCGGGCGCTCCAGGATGAGTTCGAGCGGCGCTGTGCGGGGGCCGGCGTGCAGGGGAAGCTGGCGGTCGAGAGCGGGAACATCGCGCGTCTGATCTGCGAGCGGGCGCGTTGGGCCGATCTGGTCACGGTCAGCCTGTCCCATCCGCCGGGGCCGCAGCCCATCGACAAGCTGCGGTCGGGCCTGCGCACGATGATCGGGCGCTGCCCCCGCCCGGTGCTGGTCGCGCCGCGAACTTTCTCCGATTTGCGAGCGCCTCTCTTGGCCTACGATGGCAGCCCCAAGGCGGAAGAGGCGCTCTTTGTCGCCGCCTACATAGCGGGGCGCTGGCAGGTCCCGCTGACCGTGGTGACAGTGGCCGAGAATGGCCTCACCGCCCAGGTGCAATCACGCGCCAGGGAGTACCTGGAAGCGCACGGCGTGGAGGCGGCCTATGTGGAGCAGGAAGGAGTGGTCGCCGAGGCCATCCTGGAGGCGGGCGAGGAACGCGGCTGTGATCTGGTCGTCATGGGAGGCTACGGACGCGGGCCGGTGCTGGAGATGGTGCTCGGCAGCACGGTGGATGGCCTGTTGCGCACCATCCGCCAGCCGGTCTTGATCTGCCGGTAAAGGCCGCTATGAACCGCGACACGTGGCTGGTGGCCGCCGCGCTCTTGCTCTGGGGGGTCGGTGAAGGGCTCTTCTACCACATCCAATCACTCTACATCGAGCAACTGGGCGCCGATCCGGTGCAACTCGGCACTTTGCTCTCGCTGGCCTCCGTCGTGAGCGCGATGAGCCTCTTGCCGGCGGGAGTGCTGGCCGACCGTTTGCCGCGCAAGTGGGTGATGTTTGGCGGGTGGGCCTTGGGTTTTTTGGGAACACTCTTCATCGGCCTGGCCCGCACCTGGCAGAGTCTGATCCCCGGCCTGCTGCTTTATTCCTTCTCCGCTTACTGCGTTCCTGTGATCAACGCCTACCTGGCTTATGCGGTGGATGGGCGCAACCTGGAGTACACCTTTACGACCGTCTTCGCCGGATATGCCGCCGGCGGCGTGATCTCGCCCGCGATTGGCGGCTGGCTGGCCGATGCGACCTCGATGCGCACGGTATATTTTGTCTCCGCTTTCCTTTTTGCCATCTCCTCACTGATTGTGATGCAAACCTCCGCGCAGCCCGCGCCGTCTCAGAAGCCCCGTAAGCTACGCTGGCGCCGCTTGCTGAACAGGCGCTTTCTCGGTTTCGCGGCGCTGGTCTGGCTGGGCTTCGCGGCGATGTACACCGGGTTTCCCTTGGCACCCAACTTTCTGGCCGAAGTGGGAGGCTGGGAGACATCTCGAATCGGGATACTGGGCTCATTTCAGGCGCTGGGGACGGTGGGGCTGAATCCGCTGCTGGGGCGCCTTAATGAGGGCGAGCGGGGGGAAAGAAGGCTCGGTATGATGATCGGGCAAGCGCTGGTGTGGGTCTCGGCGCTCCTTTTGGTGATGATGGGGAGCTTCCCCGTGTTGGCCGGGGCCTACTTGCTGCGCGGCGCTTATCAGAGCTGCCGGGCGCTGACGCAGGCGCGGGCGACGAGGATGGGGGATGCGTCCGAGCGTGGGCTGATGTTGGGCGCGACCGAGACGACCATCGCCGCCGCCCAGGTGAGCGCCCCGTATGTGGCGGGCTGGCTGTACAAGGCCGATCCGAGCTATCCCTTCGTGGCCTCGCTGGTTTTGATTCCCATCGTGCTGCTGCTCGGCGGGCTGCGGAATGGGCGCCGGCGCTGACAAGGAAGTTGTGTGCCTGGGGATTAGACTTGGCCCACTAGCTACCGGACAGTTTTGCAAAGGGTAAAAGGCTCAGATAAACAGTGTTCGGAAACGCAAAAAGCCCGAGGAGAACCGTGATCAATCACAAAAGACAACGTTTTTCCCAGCCTCATCGGTGTGAACCTCGTATTGCTCCCCCTCCGCCTCTAGCAGAATGCGATAGCCCGGTGTGACTACCTGGGCGTAAGCCTTCCCCGGTTCAGCGCAGCCGAGGCTGGCGTCCGACCAGTTTACGGCTTCGACTTTGGCCACGCTGATCAAATTCGGCGATAAATCGAGCTCCTCCACCAGGTAGCTCTTGGCCGCCTTCACAGCCTCCCCAGCCGGATCGGATGGCTCCAAGGGACTCGCTTGCACAAGCAATGGACTGGTCGATTGCTCAGCTTCCGAAGATTCCGAAGATGCTGGCGTTTGTAGCGGTGAAACATCCTCCTCCTGCTGCGCTGGCCCACAGGCCGCCAGCGTTAGTATCAGCAAAGACAATAGGATAACGTATCTCATTGGGTCATTCTTCCCCTTCTGTGTGTTTATGTATGGCTATGTGTCATGCATCTTGCGTCATTCTTCATCCCCAGG
>CAZANJ010000013.1:0-16409 GCA_964486415.1 uncultured Anaerolineales bacterium | reverse complement strand
TTCACGACAGCCACCCAATGGTCCACATCTCCCTTGCCCTTACCCATCCGTGTCTCGGCGGGCTTGACTGTGACAGGCTTGTCGGGGAAGATGCGAATCCAGTACTTCCCACGCCGCCTTACATGGCGCACGATGGCTTGCCGCGCTGCCTCAATTTGTCGTGATGTGACCCAGCTCGGCTCCAGGGCTTGTAATCCGTAATCTCCAAAAGCAACTTCAGCCCCACGTGTTGCCCTGCCCTTCATACGACCACGCATCTGTTTGCGATACTTCACTCGCTTTGGCATTAACATGGTACCACTCCTAGCCAGTCAATCAGGTAGTTAAAAATCACTTAGTCGGATTAGTCCACAACTTTTACTTCAGTAAGGTCACGCTAAAATAACCCCTGGACAGGCCAGGAGCATGGGATAAAATTTCCGTATATAATAACGTCACTTACCAGCTATCTGACTTCGACCTTTGACTACCAGAATAGATATTCGACTAAACGACAAAGGGAGCTTCCTCTGCCTCTTCCTCAGATAAAATTTCGCCTTTATAAATCCAGACCTTCACCCCGATGTGCCCATATGTGGTTCGTGCCTCATCTCTGGCGAAATCGATGTTAGCGCGTAAGGTCTGCAAAGGCACACGACCTTCCTGACGCCATTCCCGACGCGCCATTTGAGAGCCGGACAAACGCCCCTTGCATTCGACCTTAATACCCTGTGCCCCAGCGCGCATCGACCCATCTACGGCTCGCTTCATCGCCCGGCCATGATAAATACGCCGCTCCAATTGTGAGACGATATTATTCGCTACCAATCGAGCATCTAGCTCGGGCTGCTCTACCTCTTGCACATCGATAGAGACACGCTTGTCAAGCATATCTTCCAAATCTTGTCTCAGTTCCTTGACATTAGAACCACGACGACCGATGATAATGCCGGGCTTCGCCGTCCAGATGGTGATCGGGATCTTTTTAGGAAACCGCTCAATCTCAATACGGGAAACCCCTGCACGCCTTGAAGTATTTTCCTGGATAAACTTACGTATTTCCAGATCTTCATGCAATAGGTTGATGTAATCATCACCCTCGGCATACCAATGCGACTTCCAATCGCGAATCACTCCAATTCTGAACCCATAGGGGTGAACTTTGTGCCCCAAATTCTCTCCTCCTTCTTGCTCTTAGCCCCCGCTTACTCTTTTTCTTCCAGCACCACTGTAATGTGCGAAGATCGCTTACGAATTGCACGCACTCGACCACGTGCTCCATAACGTCGCCGCCAACCCTTACCGGGCATCACTCCTGGGCCTTCATCGGCCACGACTCGCGCTACGTACAAGTCGTCGTGTGGAATTCCGAAGTTTTCTTCCGCGTTCGCAATGGCCGAGTTAATCACCTTTGCCACCGGGCGCGTCGCTGCTTGAGGCAAGAAATGCAACACGCTCAACGCTTCATCGACATCCAAACCACGTACTTGATCAATCACGCGCCGCACTTTACGCGGGGACATAGGAATGTGCTTCGCCCGGGCTACAACTTCTGTGCCCATATCCTAATCTCCTCACTCCTCTTCCATTGCTTTTGCGCCTTCCAGCACCCGGCCCTTTTTCTCTCTTCGCCTGTAGTGACCACGGAATGTGCGAGTAGGAGCAAACTCTCCCAACTTATGCCCGACCATATCCTCAGTGATATAGATGGGCACGTGCCTTCTCCCATCGTGTACAGCAATGGTATGTCCGATCATTTGCGGAAAGATAGTTGAGGATCGAGACCACGTGCGAATCACCTGCTTTTCCCCACGCTGGTTCATCTCTTCGATTTTGCTCAACAGCTTAGGGTCTACGTACGGATACCGTACAGCTCTCCTTGATGATGACCGCGCCATAACCTTCCTCTCCTCTATCTCCGCCGCTTACCACGCCGACGCACAATGTACTTATCACTGCTCTTACTGCGTCGCGTCTTTTTACCCATTGTCTTCTTACCCCAGGGTGTCTTCGGGCTTGGCATACCAATGGACGTACGTCCCTCTCCACCACCATGGGGATGATCACGCGGCGACATCACCGACCCACGTACTGTAGGCCGCCATCCTCGCCAGCGCTTCCGCCCGGCTTTGCCTAGCTTGATGTTACCATGTTCAACATTGCCCACCTGACCGATGGTAGCTCGACACTCCTTGCGCACCAGTCTAATCTCTCCACTGGGAAGACGCAATGTGACGTGCGCACCTTCCTTGGCAAGGATCTGCACCGACGTACCAGCCGAACGGGCGATTTGCCCTCCTCGTCCTGGCGTCAATTCGACGTTGTGCACCATCGTACCTGGTGGGATATGTTCTAGAGGTAGCGCATTACCCACCTCAATTTCGGCATTCTTGCCACTCATCAAGCTGTCACCCACTTGCAACCCCAACGGCGCTATGATATAACGCTTCTCACCGTCGGCATATACAAGCAAAGCTATACGCGCTGACCGATTAGGGTCATACTCAACACTCTTAACTCGCGCGGGAATATCGTCCTTATCCCGCTTGAAGTCAATCAAACGGTACATCCGCTTGTGTCCCCCGCCTCGGTGGCGCACCGTAATACGACCATAGGTATTGCGACCACCATGCTTGCGCAAAGGACGCAGCAAGCTTCGCTCGGGTTCCGTGCGTGTGATTTCTTTTCCGGTTGGATCTGTTCTCCACCTTCGTCCAGGCGAGGTGGGCTTATACGTCTTTACCGCCATCTACATTACCCCCTCAAATACATCCAGCCGTACGCCTCGCGCCACAGTGATAATCGCCTTTTTCCACGCCGGACGGTACTTTCCCCATCCATACTTAGCTGGCATAATCATCACGTTAACTTTCTCCACATCCGCTCCGAAAATCTCCTCAATCGCATCCTTAATCTCGATCTTGTTCGCACCGGGATGTACCTCAAAGGTATACTTCCTCAACTCCGATGCTTGATAGCGCGTCTTCTCAGTATCAATCGGTCGGATGATGATTTCATAGGGATTCATTGTTCACCTATCCCAAAATACGCTCAATAATTTGCAAAGATTCCAACGGCACCAACACGTAATCATAACTCAACAAATCACGAATATTGAGATAACTGGCCATCACGGTCTTCACCTGCGGCAAGTTATGGGCCGATTTCTCCACAGCTTTGTTCTTCTCAGGTAACAAGATCAAAACACTCTGATCCTGGTTCAATCCCAAGTCACTTAAAATCGCAGCCATCGCCTTTGTCTTGGGAACTTCCATCTCCAAAGCATCCACGACGACAATGAGATTTTCTTCCGCCTTGACCGAAAGCGCTGCTCTCAAAGCTGCCCTGCGCATCTTTCGTGGCATCTTTTTGGTATAATCACGCGGCCGGGGCCCATGGGCTACCGCCCCACCGACGAATAGATTAGCAGAGCGACTTCCATGCCGAGCTCGCCCGGTACCCTTCTGTCGATACCACTTACGTGTGGTGCGAGAGACTTCCCCGCGCGAGCGCGTCTTATGAGTGCCCTGGCGCGCGTTCGCCATCTGACGCACAAACGCTTGATGCATCAACGACACATTGACAGGCGCTTCAAAGATATCGGGCCGAAGCTCAATGTCCCCAGCTTGCTCCCCTGTGATGCTGTACATCGGGATAACCATGGTTCTCCTCACAGTATTTCACCCCGCTGCTTCGCCAATTCTTTCGACTTGCGCGCTTGTTTGATCATCAAAAGCCCGTCCTTAGCGCCAGGCACGCTGCCTCGGACTGCCAACAGATTTCGTTCAGGGTCAACCAACTCAACACGCAGATTCTGAGCCGAAACGCGCTCATTCCCCATGTGCCCAGGCATACGCTGCCCTTTCCACACACGGGAGACATGCGTAGTTCCACCAATGGACCCAACAGCGCGATGACGATCCGACTGACCATGGGTTTTTGGACCACCCTTGAAGCCATATCGTTTTACTCCACCAGCGAAGCCGCGTCCTTTTGAGGTGCCTATTACGTCTACCTGGTCACCCACGTCAAACACATCCGCAAGCAAACGCTGTCCCTCCTCTGCGCTTTCATCCTCTCGAAGCGGGAATTCTCGAAGATGACGCAAAGCAGGCAAGTCGTTCTGCTCTAAATGACCTTTTTCTCCTCCACTTAAGCGCCATGATGCTACTTCTTCAAAACCCAACTGAACAGCTCGATACCCATCACGCTCAAGAGTCTTAACCTGAGTCACATAACACGGACCGGCCTCAATGACAGTTACCGGTATAGCTTCGCCCCGGTCATTAAAAACCTGTGTCATGCCAACTTTCTTACCTAATATCGCTTTCACACCATACCTCCCTGTCGGCCAGGCAGCCAACACTGCTTACCGCCAAACTTGACCGCCAGGCTGCCATAACCTGACCAACAAGAGACAATTTCTAAGGAGGGAGCATGTTGCTTCCTCCCTCCTTTTTCTGTCCACCCTCAGCTTATACTACAACTTGATCTCGATATCTACACCGGCCGGCAGATTAAGCCGCATCAAGGAATCGATGGTTTTATCATCTGGCTCGATCACGTCAATCAACCGCTTATGAGTGCGGATCTCGAAGTGTTCATGTGAATCCTTATGAACAAACGTAGCACGGCGGACGGTAAAACGTTCAATTTTGGTCGGTAGAGGCACAGGCCCTGAGACCTTAGCCCCTGTTCGTTCAGCGGACTCTACGATTCGCTTAGCCGACTCGTCGAGCACGCGATGATCGTAAGCCTTCAACCGAATGCGTATCTTCTGCTTGGCCATACTTCGACACCTAGTCCAAAATCTCAGTTACAACACCTGCGCCCACGGTCAAGCCCCCCTCGCGAATAGCGAACCGGGAACCTTCCTCGACTGCGACTGGCTCAATCAGCTCTACCTTGAGGTTGACTCGATCACCAGGCATCACCATCTCAACGCCCTCAGGCAATGTAATCTCGCCAGTTACATCCATCGTCTGGATGTAGAACTGTGGCCGATAGCCAGGGAAGAAAGCCTTATGGCGTCCTCCCTCATCCTTGCGCAACACATAAACCTCGCTCATGAAAACACGATGGGGCTGAATGCTGCCCGGGACGGCGACTACCTGACCACGCTGCACATCTTCTCGATCCACACCTCGCAATAGCAAACCGGCATTGTCGCCAGCCATAACGACGTCGAGGGTCTTGTGGAACATCTCCATTGAGGTAACTACGGTCTCGAAAGGATCATCCTGCAAGCCCACGATCTCAACCGGAGTCATCGGCTCAAGCGTCCCACGATCCACACGCCCAGTGACAACTGTGCCACGCCCCTTGATTGAGAAAACATCCTCAACCGGCATCAAGAATGGCTTGTCCTCATCTCGCTCAGGAGTTGGGACATAGTCATCAATTACGCGCATTAACTCCCAAATAGATTGATACTCAGAAGCATCTGGATCAGTGTTCTCACTCTGCAAAGCATCCAGAGCGCTTCCGCGAACAATCGGCGTCTCGTCGCCAGGGAAGCCATACCCATCAAGCAGTTCGCGCAACTCTAGCTCAACCAACTCCAGCAATTCGGGATCGTCCATCAGGTCAACCTTGTTCAAGAAGACCACGATGGCCGGTACCTCTACCTGACGAGCCAGGAGCACGTGCTCTCGCGTCTGCGGCATCGGACCATCTGCCGCCGAGACAACCAGGATCGCTCCATCCATCTGCGCTGCGCCAGTGATCATGTTCTTGATATAATCACGGTGTCCAGGACAATCGATGTGAGCGTAGTGTCGCTCATCTGTCTCATACTCGACGTGCGCGATGGCGACCGTCAAAATCTTAGTCTCATCGCGACGGAACATCTTTGCATCAGCTTTTGCCACCTCGTCATACGCTTTGTAATCGGCCCAGCCCTTGAGAGACATCACCTTGGTCATAGCCGCGGTGAGGGTTGTCTTCCCGTGATCAATGTGGCCGATGGTACCCACGTTGACATGAGGTTTTGTACGTTCAAACTTCTCCTTCGCCATTTCTCGCTCCTTTCGGATGATCTCTGCTCTTACCAGCTAACGCCACCAACAATGGCGTCCATCCGCTGTTGATCTACTTTTGCATAATGATCAAATTCCATCGTAAACATACCCCGTCCCTGCGTTAGACTTCGTACGCCAGTCGCGTACCCGAACATCTTCGCCAGCGGGACAAAGGCGCGTATCACTTTCATATTCCCTGCTCTAGAAGTCATTTTCTTAATCTCAGCGCCTCGCGCATTCAGATCGGACATAACCTCACCAGTATAAGCATCCGGTGCAACGACCTCCAAATCCATCACAGGCTCCAGCAATACAGGAACTGCTTCCTCCACCGCTTGCCTGAAAGCCTTTGTGCCAGCCACCTTGAAAGCCAGATCGGATGATGCTTCATCATCAACCTTCACCTTGCACAGCCTGACTTTCACATCCACAAGCCTGTAGCCGACCAACACTCCGCTTTCCATCGCTTCGCGGCACCCTTCTTCGATCGCTTCTACATATTTATCTGTTAAGCTGGAGACTGACGTGACAGCATTTTCAAACTCGAACCCTTCTCCAGCACGCAAGGGTTCCACCTCCAACCACACCTGCCCAAAGTGATGGCGCCCACCAGTCTCCCGGTCAAATACCCCTTCACCTCTCGCGGACTGCGTGATCGTTTCGCGATAAGTAACCCGTGGACGACTCACTCGTCCAGTTACACCGAACTCTCGCTTCAAACGATCGGTCAAAATTTCTAAGTGCAACTCCCCCATGCCAGAGATGAGCGTCTGTCCCGTGTGCTCATCGGTTCGCACCACAAAGGTGGGATCTTCCTCCGCCAGGCGCTGCAACCCGACATTCAACCGTTCTTCGTCGGCCGCCGACTTCGGTTCCACCGCTACAGAGATAACTGGCTCCGGAAAGGAAATCGACTCCAGAACAATCGGGGCCTCAGCTGAACATAGCGTTTCCCCCGTGAAAGTATGCTTTAACCCCACGGTAGCTCCGATGTCACCAGCGCTCAATTCTTTGATCTCTTCGCGGCGATCGGCGAACATCCGAAGTAGTTTCCCGACTCTTTCCTTACGCTGTTTAATAGCGTTGGTCACTCGAGAACCTACTTCTACCTTTCCAGAATAAACGCGAAAGTAGGCCAAACGCCCTACATAGGGATCGGCTGCAATTTTAAAGATCAATGCTGAAAGCGGCGCATCAGGGTCCGACGGTCGAAGCTCCACCTTATCAGTATAGGGATTTACACCTTCCACTGGCGGAATGTCCAAAGGAGAAGGTAAGTAATCCACTACAGCATCAAGCAGGGGTTGAACGCCTTTGTTGCGCAATGCCGAGCCGCATAAGACCGGCTGTAAACTTCCAGCCAATGTCGCTCGTCGCAAGGCCTGCCGCAGTTGATCGACTGGGAGATCATCTTCCTCCAAATAGAGCATCATCAATTCATCATCAGTCTCGACGATTTGCTCTATGGCTCGTTCTCGAGCATCTAGAACCGCCTCTTCCAAAGCAGCAGGGATCTCTACCTCATCGGGCTTTGCTCCCAACTCATCATTCCAAACAACAGCCCGCATACTCAGTAGATCCACTACTCCCTGAAAGTCCGACCCACTGCCGATAGGCCACTGAACAGTGACCGGATTGGAGTTCAGTCGTTCGCGGATTGTTTCGACCGCGTGGGCGAAATTAGCGCCCAGCTTGTCCATTTTGTTAATTAAAACTACCAACGGCACGCCAAAGTCTTGTGCTTGCCGCCAAACCGTCTCAGATTGCGGTTCTACACCGGCCACAGCATCAAAAACTACCACTCCACCGTCCAATACTCGCAAGCTACGCTGAACCTCAGCGGTGAAATCAATGTGACCAGGTGTGTCTACAATGTTAATTTGGTGATCGTCCCAGAAGCAAGTTACAGCTGCTGCTGTGATAGTGATGCCTCGCTCTCGCTCCTGCGCCATCCAGTCTGTAACTGTTGTCCCATCATCAACACTACCCATACGATGCGTACGACCAGTATAGAACAGAATACGCTCCGTCGTGGTTGTCTTACCTGCATCAATATGAGCAATAATGCCGATATTTCTAACACGCCTTAAGGGACACTTACCAGACATCGTTACGTAAAACGTGGCTTGCGTTACGCTTTACGCCACCCTCCATCACCAACGATAGTGGGCAAAGGCACGGTTGGCTTCCGCCATCCTGTGCGTGTCTTCCTTCTTCTTAACCGCCGCCCCACTCCCACGCGCTGCATCCATCAATTCATCAGCCAGCTTCTCAGCCATAGAATGTCCAGGACGAATACGAGCTGCCCCCACCAACCAGCGCATAGCCAAGCTACCCTGCCGATGTCGTGGCACCTCTATCGGGATCTGATAGGTTGACCCCCCTACACGTCGCGCTTTAACCTCCAACGCTGGCGTAATGTTACTCACTGCCTTCTCCGTCAACTCAAGAGGAGACTTTTTCGTGCGCTCTTTCACAATATCCAACGCATCATACACGATCCGCTGCGCCGTGCTTTTCTTCCCACCATCCATTATCTTACTGATGAGCCGACCTATTGTCACGCTATTGTAGCGAATATCCGGCTCTGTCTTTCTCTTAGGTGGACGATATCGTCGAGGCATATTCTACTCCTTGGGTTTCTTGGTGCCGTATTTGGACCGCTGTTGCTTGCGGTCTTCTACGCCTTGGGCATCCAGGACACCACGGACAATGTGATAGCGGACGCCTGGCAAATCCTTTACACGCCCCCCACACACCAGCACGACAGAGTGCTCCTGCAAGGTGTGTCCCTCGCCTGGGATGTAGGCCGTGACTTCTATTCCATTCGTCAAACGCACACGAGCGATCTTGCGCAAGGCCGAGTTAGGCTTCTTGGGCGTCATAGTGCGCACTTGCGTACATACACCACGCTTTTGTGGCGCACCTTTCGGCTGCTTTGTGCGCCTCTGTTTGAGAGAATTGAACCTATAATGCAAAGCCGGTGCTTTAGGCTTACGCTCCTTAGGGTCTCTCCCTTTGCGAACTAATTGATTGATTGTGGGCACCTTTATCCCCCTAACTAACTTTCAATCTAACAAACTCATAAAAAAAGGCCATCCCACCTCCACGATGGCCTCTCGAAAAATATCTATTCAAATTTCAACAGGTGACAGGGGTTTGAGCTGCCACCCACCCAAGTGAGTGCATATTCTACCATAGAATTTTCAGAAGTCAAATGCACTCACAACAAAGCGACTTCTAGCTCGCCTCACTTGCCTCTTAACGCCGAAGATTCAGAAGACCCATCCCTAACCGAGGTGGCCTAGTCTTCTCTTCATCCTTGCCAAAGCGAAGGACATCGCCTTCTTGAGTGATCGCCTCGACCGCCAGGCCCAAGCTCTGCAACTCCTTGACCAAAACCTTGAAAGAGGCCGGCACGCCCACTTCCTCGACGGGCTCGCCCTTAACGATGGACTCGTATGTCTTCACACGCCCTTGAACATCATCCGACTTGACGGTGAGCATTTCTTGCAGGGCATGAGCTGCGCCATAAGCTTCCAAGGCCCATACCTCCATCTCGCCGAAGCGCTGCCCACCGAACCGAGCTTTACCACCCAAGGGCTGCTGTGTGACTAGGCTGTAAGGCCCAGTCGAGCGCGCGTGCGCCTTATCTTCAATCAGGTGATGTAGCTTCATCATATACATCACTCCCACCGTCACAGGCCGATCAAATGGGTCGCCGGTCTTGCCATCATAAAGGGTCATTCTACCCAGTATAGGCAAAGGATCAGAGATTTTCACGCTCGTCTCAATGGCCAATGCTTCTATCTCTTCATCGTCCATTTCCGAAACCTCTTGGCCTCTATCCTCTAGCCAGATGCGCAAGCAGGCCGCTCTGACCAGTCGATCCGCCTTGTCTTTTTCACGCAGAGGCCGATCATCCTCCTCAAACACCAGCATAGCTTCGGCATCATATCCACGCTCGCGCAACCATTCACGCAGCACTGAACGACGCGCATAAACAGGCTCTATAGTCAATCGATCTGGATCATAGTCCCGTTCGGCCAACCAAGCCACAGCATATAAAAGCCGGGCTTCATCATCTGACTGCAACGTTTCCAAGGGATAATTCTGGGCCTTCAACCAAGCCCAAGCGCGCTCAGTGATCTCATCCCAAGCACGATCAATGAGCCAAGCTCTCGCCAGTTCCGCCTCGACCTGGGACTCATCAGCTCCATCGAAGACCGGCGTGACAGCACGGAAACCTAACCGCGAAGCAGCCCACCCCAAATGAGTCTCTAAGACCTGCCCAATGTTCATCCGCCCCGGTACTCCCAACGGATTCAGTATCACATCAACCGGAGTACCATCCGACAAGAAGGGCATGTCCTCGATAGGCACAACTTTGGAGATGACGCCCTTGTTACCGTGACGTCCAGCCATCTTATCGCCCTCGGTGACCTTCCGCATCTGAGCCACACTGACGCGCACCATTTTCTCTACCCCAGTTGGCAAATCACGGTGCTCTTCACGGTCAAATGCCTTGACATCCACCACCTTTCCTCGCTCACCATGGGGCATACGCAAACTGGAATCCTTCACATCGCGTGCCTTCTCACCAAAAATAGCCCGCAATAGCTTCTCCTCGGGGCTTAGTTCCTTTTCACCCTTAGGCGTGATCTTACCGACCAGGATGTCTAGAGGGCCTACCTCCGCTCCAACGCGAATAACTCCTTCTTCGTCCAGGTCCTTCAGCGCCGCATCACCCACGTGAGGTATATCACGGGTGATTTCTTCTGGGCCAAGCTTTGTGTCACGTGCCTCTACTTCGTACTCCTCTAAATGAATGGATGTGAATTTATCCTCTCGTACCAAGCGTTTGCTAATGAGAATAGCATCCTCGAAGTTTCCTCCCTCCCAAGAGAGGAAAGCACAAACGACATTTTGCCCTAGCGCTAACTTACCATCTTCGGTTGAGGAGCTATCCGCAAGCACTTGTCCGCCTCGCACATACTGCCCTTTGTAGACAGTAGCTCTCTGGTCAATACATGTGCTCTGATTAGAACGCTGGTACTTGCGTAAGGGATAGGTGTGTGGTCCATCAGTATGGCGAACTACTACTCGATCACCAGTAACACTGACCACTTCCCCATCATCCCCCGTCAACACAACTTGCCCCGAATCATGAGCAGCGCGACCCTCCACACCCGTACCTACCCTGGGAGTCTCTGGGCGAACGAGTGGCACTCCCTGCCGCTGCATGTTAGAACCCATTAGGGCACGGTTAGCATCATCATGCTCCAAGAAAGGGATCATCGCGGCCGAAACACCCACGATCTGACCGGGAGCAACGTCGACATAGTCTACATCATCCGAAGAAACAAAGGAAAATTCGCCAGCGTGACGGATTGATACTCGCGAGAGAGTAAGATGCCCATCCTCATCCAAATCCACGTTCGACTGGGCAATCATATAACGATCTTCTTTATCAGCAGAGAGGTACTGAAGCTCGTCGCTCACTATTGGGACAATAGAAATTTCATCCCGCAAATCCAATGCAACGATCTGCTCCGCCAGTTCAGGCGTTACAACTTCTCCCTCCTCGGCCACAACTTTTCCATTTTCGGGGTCTACTACATCTTCATCCAACTTCTGACCGGTAAGGGCTTCGACGGTGGGCTCCACGGAATGAAGCACTTTGCGATAAGGCGTCTCTACAAATCCCAACGAGTTCACGCGGGCATGAGTCGCCAAGCGCCCGATCAGACCGATGTTGGGCCCCTCCGGGGTCTCGATGGGGCAAATACGACCATAATGACTGTAGTGCACATCCCGCACCTCAAAGCCGGCATACTCACGCCTCAGACCGCCTGGCCCCAGGGCTGAAAGGGTTCGCTTGTGCGTCAACTCCGCCAGGGGATTGGTTTGCTCCATAAACTGTGAGAGCTGACTGGAGCCATAGAACTGGCGGATGATGGCAACGAATGGGCGGATATTAATCAGGTTAACGGGTGTCAGTGACTCGGCGTCACGGGTAGACATTCGATCCACTACAATCCGCTCCATACGCCGTAGGCCAATGCGCAACTTATTCTGGACCAACTCGCCGACAGTCTTAATACGCCGGTTACCCAAGTGATCGATATCGTCTGCATCCTCCATTCCATTGTTAATGCGGATCAAGTGCCTCACAACGGCGACGACATCCCTCTTGGTAATAATACGATGTTCAAGGTCCATATCAAATCCCAGTCGCTGATTGAGCTTATAACGACCAACTCGCTTCAAATCATAACGCCTGGGATCAAAAAGTTGTTGTTCTAGGTACTCGTATGCATTATCTAACGTTACGGGGTCCCCCGGTCGCATACGTCGGTAGAACTCCAACAAGGCTTCCTCCGCCAAATTCCGATCATCTTGGGGTTTCCAATCCGGTTCCTGCTGAATCGTTGTAGGGATGTACTTTTGCTGAGGGTTGCTGTCAGCATCCTCGAAAAGCTCCAGCAACTTATCATCGCTCCCCTCCCCCAATATAGTGCTCCCGACTCCATCATCTACCGCAGCCAGCGCACGCAATAAAATGGTGACAGGCAAAATGCGCTTGCGGTTAAAGCGAACAGTGAGATAGCCCGATTTACGAGTTCCAAATTCCAACCAGGCCCCTCGGTCGGGAATAAGCTTGGCGGTACAAAGGCGCATTCCAGTGGCCCGATCCTCCTCAAGGTCGAAATAAACCCCAGGAGAGCGGATCAACTGACTGACCACAACTCGTTCCGTACCATTGACGATAAATGTACCATCATCGGTCATCAACGGGAAATCGCCGAGAAAGACCTTGGACTGGATTATCTCACCCGTCTCGCGATTGCTGAGCACGACATCGACATACAATGGAGCAGCATACGTGATATCCCGCTCCACACATTTTTCCCGTGAATACCGGGGCTCTTCAAAACGATAACCCAATTCAAATTGAGCTTTTTGAGCCTCAGAGCCAGGGAAGTACAACTTTAGATTGCCATTGAAGCTTTCGATGGGGGAAATTTCGTCAAATAACTGACTCAAACCTTCTGTTTGCAACCAATGAAAAGAGCGAAGTTGGACCTGAATCAGCGGCGGTAGCCCCTCCGCATCGGTTATACGCGCGTAGGACTTACTCCCCATATAAGCCATTTACCACATCCTCCCACTACTTTAGGCGCTATGTGCGCTCCAGAATTGCAGAACTGAGATTCTAACATAAAAAGCAACCTTGTCAAATCATATATCAAATACGGCCTAGGATTTTCGTCACCTTGAAGAGGTACTATCACTCACTTGGTTATATCATCTCCTTAAGATAAAATGAAGGTGAGGTTAGTAATTTAATATTTACTATACCTCTCCTCCTTTCCTTGGCTGCAGGTCCCCCATTTGTGTTTCATCACAGAAGGGGGATCTGCTTTTTATAGACATAAGCTCCGTTTCGCGCATCACATCACCTGCTCCTCAATGGAACTCTATGCTCCAGATTCAAGCGCATCTGTACTAATCTACGTAACTTCCGGAAGCCAGCCTCTTTTAGCTCATTATATAAAGCTTCTTCATTGCCGGGCAACGTGACCTCCACCATCCTCCCAGCATTTGGTCGCAAGCTACTTAGCCCTCTCCGCACTAGGATGCCCTCCACATTTCCCCGGTATTCAGGCGCTATCAAGAATTCCATCCAATCCGGACGCTTTCCCATCTCGCGCACCACCCGAACTGCGCCTCCCAGAATGCCGTTATCCTCAACCACCCACCACTTTTCAGGATGTCCATTAAGCCAAGAATCCAGCCTACGCTTCCAACTCGGACGATAGTAATCCTCCCGTAATTCCAGCACCAAACGCTGGGGCTGAGGAATTAGTTTGCGCATCAACACAATCAAGTCCGCTCCATCACCCTGTCGAGCGCGACGCAGAGCAGGATGCGAGGAACCAGTGCCATCCCAGGGCACATCACCTGACCGAAGCAATTGCAATGTCTGCCCCTTTTCCCGGAAGCCAAAACGCTCATAGAGATGACGCGCGATCTCGTTTTCAGCCCTGACCTCCAGCCCTACCCAGCGGCCTTTCCGCGCTGTGACCCCGTCTAGAGCCGCCTCCATCAACGCACTCGCGATACCGCGCCCTCGCCAGTCCGGGTGAACGACAACGTTACCCACGAAGAAGCCACCATATCTCGCCGCACGGCGCAGTGAGACGTTACCCACAATGCCTTCATTCTCGACCCATACAAAACCCGGAGTGACCACACTGTTACCCCGTAAAGGTTGGAACCACCACCACCAAAGCCCCCAGCGAGCCGCACGACGCAGTCTCTCTAACGCTATCTGACCGGCAGGGTCCATTATATCTGAAAAGGCAATCTCAATCAGACCGACAACCTGCTTGAGATCCCGACGCGGATCAAAGGGACGTATGCCAATGTGATTATGTCTGGCATCCAATACAGGCACTGACACCATCCGCGCTATGCCATCCCTCTCAATATAGGAGCACTTGTAACGCGCCAACGCAGGCTCACTTCATCCATCCGTAGCTCGAACGCCCGTCCCCCCGCCGCCAAGATGGCAAAACAACGCTCCCCGCCTTCCCTCCAACGCCGACCCACTCCCTCGATCACCAAGCTAGTACCTCGCCAGATGAATAAACGCGGGGTTATCTCACCCTCCCGGCTGAAGCGTGCTTCAACGACGACCGCCTCGCTCTTTATCTTCAAATCCTCTCCTCGCTCCCAGCCTACCGCTCATCCAGATGCTCGTCCAAATAAATATGCAGCAGTTCAAGCGCAGCCTCAGCGGAGTCAGCCTTATTCTCCCATCGGTCGCCCTCCCAAACATGCCGCTCCACCCAGTCAGCCCCTGGCGCAACCAATGCAACGTAGACCAAGCCAACCGGCTTCTCAGAAGTGCCGCCGCCAGGCCCAGCAATACCCGTCACCGCTAGCCCAACATCTGCATGAAAAGCCTCGCGCACTCCCTGCGCCATCTCTAACGCGGTTTCCTCACTCACCGCGCCCCAGGACTGCAACGTACTACGCCTTACGTGTAGGATGTGCTCCTTGACCTCAGAGGCGTAAGCCGTTATCGAGCCCTGATAGTAAGCTGAACTGCCCGGCACGTTGGTGATCCGATGACCGATCAAGCCGCCGGTACAGGATTCGGCCACGGCCAAAGTTAGCTTTTGATCCTTTAACAATCGACCGATGCGGACCTCAAGTACATTCTCGCTTTTTGACCTCATCCTCTTGGCTTCCCCACACCAAAAAAAGCCCTGTATCTCGATGACAAGTACAGGGCAATACCACGCAAAGCAACTTAATTATACAACGTTTCAGAGATACAGCAAGCATAGCTTCCCTCCCCATCGCCTCATGTGCACAGCAAGCCCTCCAATGGCATACTTTCAAATTGACGAATCGTTGTGACACCCAAACTATGTAACGGGAGAAGAGCTGCAAGGATGAATGAATTGACACGTCACTACCGCTTAGCTTTCGAGAATCTAATCACTCATATCTCCACCAATTTCATCAATCTGCCCCCCCCCAGGAGATCGACAAAGGCATCAATCACGCCCTGGAGGACGCAGGCCAGTTTATGGAGGTCGACTGTAGCTATGTTTTCTTGTTCTCTGAGGATAAGACCACGCTTCACAACACTCACGAATGGTGCGCCGCGGGCATAGAACCTCAGATCCAACGGATGCAGGATGTGCCGGTGGAGGCCTTTTACTGGTCAAGTGAGATATTGATGCGCGGCGAAGCGCTGCACATCCCGCGCGTGGCCGATCTGCCGCCAGAGGCAGCCGCCGAACACGAGGAGTTCCAAGATCAGGCCATCCAATCACTCATCTCTCCTATTGGAGAACTTCGGACCAGCGCTGCTGCTCTTCCTGATCCAGATCGCGATCAGCATCGGCATTGGAGTAGTGATGATCGTGCCCAGCATTTGCTGCCTACTGTGATCGGAAAAGTTTTGAAGGAGAAAGGCGCAGCGATCGACGTGCAAAATGTGAAGGAAGCGGACGACCTGACAGCCTACCGCGCGGTTGTCCTGGGAAGCGCGATCAGGGCCGGCAATCTGATGCCGGAGGCCGTCGAGTTCGTGAAGGCGAACCAGGAAAGGCTCGCGCAGATGCCGGTGGCCTACTTCGTCGTCTGCGCCACGTTACGGGAAGATACAGAGGACCCCCGCCGCGAGGTAGCGGCCTACCTGGACCCGCTGCGCGAAATTATCGAGCCGGTGGAAGAGCGCTTCTTCGCAGGCGCCATCGACCGCAGCAAACTTTCTTTCCCGCTGCGGCTGGTGTTGAAGGCAATGAAGGCCGAGGAAGGCGATTGGCGCGATTGGGACGCCATTCGCGCATGGGCCGCCGACCTTTATCCCGCGCTGTAAGAAACCGG
>CAZANJ010000012.1:0-17336 GCA_964486415.1 uncultured Anaerolineales bacterium | reverse complement strand
AAATTTTGTTGCAGAAGCAGGCTTTCAAGAGGGAAAGTCGATTTGTGTCGCGAAAGACTACGCCACTCGGATTCAGATGGGTAGCGCTTCAACGAAGATGTTGCGTGAGCCTGTTTGCTTGGACATCATGACCTCCGTTAGTTTGCGTCATTCTCGGACGGTCACACGTTCTCAAAGAAAGCAGGGTGCTTTGTTTTTAGCTCCTCCCGCAGTTCGCCGAAGACGTTCGGAGCTTCGAGATACACCAACTCCAACATTTGTACGCAGACACCCCGTATCTCCCATTGGGCGGCGGGAGAAATTCTTACTCTGAAGACGTTGAGCAGTTCTCGGAAATTCATCGTGACGACGATGCGGGTGGCGGCTGCGTTTGGGAGTGCGAATCTGGCATCCTCCTTGCGGATTCCCATCTCCCGCAGCGTTTGATAGACATCCTTTACCTTATCGGCGAATTCCTCCCAAATTGCCCAAGCCTCTGGATTATGCTCGACGGCGGGCGGGAGCGCCCACTCCGGATCAGACATAGAGACATACCGCTGGCTCTCCTGGCTGTATGAGGCCAATCGATGCCGCACGAGTTGGTGAGAAGCAGCTCTTGAAATTCCACTGATCTCGAACGTGGCCGAGGCGTGCTCGATCAAGCTCTCGTGGCCCTCTCGAATGCGCGCTCGCAGGAATCTGCCCGGATCGCCTCGACTCTCGCTGCGATAACAGACGCGGCCCGCGTGCTCCAATAGTTCTTCCGATGTGCCATCTCCTCGCAAGTAGCGGGTGATGGCAATGAGTTCAACTTTCATTCTCTTCTTTCTCCATTTCCAGTAGCCGGTTGACTTCTGTTCGTACCTCCTCTAAATCCTCCAGACCTAAGAATACGATTGCGTAGCGGATGTAAGAGACAGGGTCTAGAGCCTTCAGTTCCTCGATGACCAGATCGCCTATCTCGCGGCTGGAGATTTCCGCTTTGCCAGTCCGATGGATGTGCTCCTCGACGCGGTCCACCACCCGCTCCAGGGCGTCGGCCGAGATGGGGCGCCGGGCGCAGGCGATACGCAACCCGGAGAGGATTTTTTCACGGTTGAATTCGTCCCGGCGGTCATCCCTTTTGATCACCAGCGGTGTGTTCAGGATGACGCGTTCTTCCGTGTTGAAGCGTTTTTTACATGCTTGGCATTCCCGGCGTCGACGTATGCTTTGCTCCTTGCGGATTGTATCCACGACACGGGTGTGAATGGCGCCACAGTAAGGACATTTCATCGCTCGATTCTCCTGGAGATTAGGGTGGGGTGGGTTATGTGCTGAGGAAGGGTAGTCTGGAGGCGATTACGCCACGCAAAAATGAATGTGCAAGCTTGGCATGGCTTGCTTGGCATGCTTTCTTGGTAAGGGCGTATCAGCTTGTCACGCCCTTACCAAGTGCATGCTGGGTGAAGTTTTTATTTTTCGGTTCATTGCCCCCCGCCCGTTTGCGATTAGGCTTCGTTCGGGCTGGTCTCGCAACCGTGCCCGTATGCGGCCTTTTCAGAGAATGGGCCGCATTATCGAATTGTGATAATCTCTCTCAACCTTCGAGGAGATTAGCTGCGGCGACGGAGAAAGGCCGGAATCTCCACATCGTCCTTGTCGAAGGATGGCACAGGGAACTCAATCGGCTCACTGCGCACTTCTCGGACGCTCGTCGCGCGCGGGGGCGCTTGTGTCTGATCGAAGCCGGTCGCGACGACCGTGATGCGGATCTCATCCTGCATTTCCTCGTCGACGACGGCTCCGAAGATGAGGTTGACATCGGGATGGGCCGTCTGCTTGATGATCGATGCCGCCTCGTTGACCTCGAAGAGGCTCAGGTCCAACCCGCCGGTGACGTTGAAGAGGATGCCGCGTGCTCCGTCAATCGTCACGTCAAGCAACTTGCTGGAGATGGCTTCCTGGGCTGCCTTGACCGCCCGATCCTCGCCGCTGGCCTTGCCGACTGCCATCAGCGCTGCGCCTCCCTCGGACATAATCGTCCGCACGTCGGCGAAATCGAGGTTGATCAGGCCGGGCACCGTGATCAGTTCAGAGATGCCCTGGATGCCCTGCCGCAGCACATCGTCGGCCAGGGAGAATGCGTCGTGCAGGCTGACGCGCTTATCCGTGATTTCCAATAATCGATCATTGGGTATCACGATCAGTGTATCCACCACCTTCTTCAGCTCCTCGATGCCGTACCGCGCTGCCTTGGCTCGCACCGCTCCTTCCCAGTTGAAGGGCCGGGTGACGACGCCGATGGTCAACGCTTCTGCTTCCTGGGCCACGCGGGCGATGATTGGAGCTGCGCCGGTGCCCGTGCCGCCGCCCATACCTGCGGTGATGAAGACCATATCGGAGCCCTGGAGGACTTCATATAGCTCATCGACCGACTCTTCCGCGGCCTCTCTTCCCATGTCATGATCTCCTCCTACGCCGAGTCCGCGCGTCAGCTTATCGCCGATGCGTACCCGCATAGGAGCGTTGGAGAGCATTAGTGCTTGAGCGTCGGTGTTGATCGCTATAAAATCGACCCCGGAGAGGCCCTCTTCGATCATCCGGTTGACGGCGTTGCTGCCGCCGCCTCCCACACCGACTACGCGTATTTGTGCAAAGCTTTCTGTTTGAGGTGTTTTGTTCATTTGGCTCCTCCTAATTTAATGGGTGTGAATACCCAGACTCATGGCCGACAGAACGTCCGTAGCGGACGGGCATCCGCCATTACCCTGGCAAAAAGACTCTCAGCCAATCCAAAAAACGTTTTCCCAGGCCGGGGCCGGATCTGCGCAGTTGAGGGCGCGCGTCCACCGTAACGCCCCAGTTGATCAATCCGATGCCCACGGCGTGGGCTGGGGTGGAGATGGTATCCACCAATCCCTGTAATTCCTGTGGCTCGCCCATCCGTACCGGTAACCTCAGAACTCGGCGTCCCAGGGTCTGCAAGCCCGGCATTTGAGCGGCGCCGCCACATAACACAACGCCGGCTGGCAGTAGACCGTCATACCCTGAGTGCTTGATCTCCTTCTGGATCATGGCGAAAATTTCCTCGGCCCGCGCCTCAATAATCTCTGCAAGTTGCCATCGAGGTACTATCTGGCGCTGGCTCTCCCCGAGAGGCAAAATAGTGATGTTATCTTCCGGCGGAATCTGATCCACAAGAGCGTGACCGCTCCTGGTCTTGACCTCCTCCGCAGTTTCTGGGGAGAGTCTTAGGCCGATGGCGATGTCCTGCGTGATATATCCTCCGCCCATGCCCAGCGTGACCGTGTGCCAGATGGTGCCATCGATGAATATGGCGATGTTGGTGGCACCAGCGCCGATGTCGGCCAGCACGACTCCCATCTCACGCTCGGTATCTGTCAGGACTGCGCCGCCTGCCGCTATGCCAGCCGAGACGAGCTCGTCCACAGCCACTCCGGCTCCATTGACGCATTTTACCAGGTTTTGGATCGAGGTGGCGGATGCAATTACAATGTGGGCCTCGACTTCTAGTCGGAAGCCGTGCATACCTAAAGGGTCTCGCACTCCGCTCTGCCCGTCGACCACATATCCCCTGGGGATGACGTGCACGATCTCTTGATTGTGGGGGATGGCCACAGCACATGCGGCGTCCAGTGCGCGCTCCACGTCGTCCACCGTGATGCCGTTTTCTCGATGGGAGATACTAACCACACCGCGGCTGTTGAGGGATGAAATATGTGTACCGCTGAGGCTGACGTAAGCCTGCTCAATGTCATAACCCGAGGTACGCTCCGCTTTTTCGACCGATTCGGATAGCGCAGCGATAGCTTCTTTCACGTTGACCACCACGCCCTTGCGCAGACCTTGTGAGGGCGCCACGCCCACGCCGATCACTCTGGCTTTACCTTTCTCGTCCAGTTCACTCACCAGGGTGCATATTTTGCTGGTACCCACGTCAATGCCTACGATCATGTGACCTCGTCTTCTTTCGGTCAGTTTGGAATAGGGTTTTTACCACTCATTAACCATCGAGTAATAGGGCGCGTTTGGAAAGCGTACATCCACAAAGCGAGGTTCAATGCTGCGTGCTTCTAGATAAGCTTTGAGGCGTTTCCACACCAGTATTCGTTCGGCCATCCCGGAACCTTCTCCCAGGATGACGCGCCATCCCTTATCGTCCATGAACATCAACCCTCGGCCCGGCGTGTACTCTAGCTCTGAGGGTATCTCCGCTCGAACCAACTCTAACTCGGAAATTGCAGCACGCAAGCCTTCTGAAATTTGTTCCTTTTTGTCGTCATCGCGTGGCAGGGGGCCATATATCACCCATTCTCCATCCTCCGTCCTCCATTCTCCATTCTCTTCTACTGGGAAGATGACGCCTTCGGAATCGATCCACCACGCCTTTCCTTCATCATTCCATGTCACTTGTGGTTGTCGCTCCACAACGCTGATAGTACACGTGGAGGATAACGTACAACTGACCTCCGCGCTTTTGATAGTGGGGAGTAGTCTGAGTAGCTTATCCTCGACCTTGGTGGAGCGTGCCCAGAGGATGTGTAGTCCTTTTAACCCACTGGCTTGCACGATTTCTTCTTGTGAGAGGCGATGTGCGCCTTTCACCTCGGCTTGATAGATGTAGAAACGATCATCGAGCGTCAGCCATGACGCTGTAGCTCCTACTATCATCAACGCACCTATTACCCAGGGCAGCGCTTGGAGCAGAGCACGTTGTAACTGGCGTAGCGCGAGCGATGGACGACGCGCTTGCTTTTGCCCCAGGATAAGCATGCCAGCTCTTTCGAACTGTTGCCAAGTTCTGTTTTTCTTCTTTCTTTTCCGAGATTTTATCATTTGATTCCCGCCCTTCATAAGTTGTGTAGATTTGCCTTAAGCGAAGCGGCGCAATCCGCAATCCGCAATCCGCAATCTGCAATCTACTTGCTCTTTGGTTGATAGGAAACCGCCGAGCGATTTTTATCTCGGTACCTTTCGAGTGCTAGTTCAATCAGCCGATCGATTAACTCCGGATATGGGATCCCGCTGGCCTCCCATAGTTTGGGATACATACTGATGTCCGTAAACCCGGGTATGGTGTTTAATTCGTTGAGATACAGCGCCTCTGTCGTTTCTCCGGAGAGCAGGAAATCGACCCGGGCCATGCCGGCGCAATCGATCGCCTTGTAAGCGCGTACTGCCAGATTCTGTACTTTTTCAGTCACCTCCTTTGTCAATGGAGCAGGAATGAGCAATTCCGATGCCTCGTTGCCGCTATCCAGGTATTTGGCCTCGTAGTCATAAAACTCTCGGCTGGGGATGATCTCGCCCGGTACGGAGGCGATGGGCTCGTCGTTGCCCAGTACGCTGACTTCGATCTCTCTTGCCGCTGGAACCGCCTCCTCGACCAAGATTTTGCGGTCATATCGGGCGGCCTCGCTCAGCCCGGCCTCTAACCCAGTTCGCGCGTGGCATTTGCTGACCCCTACGCTGGAACCTAGGTTTGCTGGCTTGGTGAATACTGGATAGCTCAACCGCTCTTCGATAATCTGGAGCGTCCCTTCTGGATCGGCCTCCCAGCTTTTGCGCTTGAGCATGACGTGTTTTACGATGGGCAAGCCGTGCGCTTGCATCACGTCTTTGAAAGCGGACTTGTCCATGCCCAGCGCCGACGCGGTCACGCCTGCGCCCACGTAGGGTAGGCCGGACAGCTCCAACATGCCTTGCACTGTTCCATCCTCACCGTAGGGGCCGTGTAGGATGGGAAAGATGACGTCCAGTTCGGCCAAACTCTTGGCCTCGATAGCTGTTTCCTTTTCCTCAATCCGCATCAAGCCGCGTTGCGTGGGGCCGCTTAGCAAGGTGACCGGACGGCTCGCTGTCTCGTCGCTGGCCTCCAGCGCCCTCATCGGATCGCCAGAAGCTAGCCAGCGTCCTGCCTTTGTGATGGCGATAGGCACGATCTCGTACTTCTCTTTGTCCATCGCTTCCATCACTGAGCGAGCGGAAGCGAGGGATATTTCGTGCTCCCCGGAGCGTCCGCCGAAGATCACGCCGACGCGGATCTTATGCTTCATAAAACTCCCCTTTTCCCACTGGCTCAATCTCCAGTTCCAATTCCAGGCCGAATCGATTTTTAACTTCCGAGCGCGTGTGCTCAATCAGCGCCCATATGTCCGCTGCGGTGGCTTCGCCGGTGTTGATGAAGAAATTGGCGTGCTTCTCAGAAATTTTCGCTCCGCCGATGGTGTATCCCTTCAAGCCAGCTTCATCGATGAGACGTCCGGCGTAATCCCCTGGAGGGTTCTTGAAGGTCGAGCCCATCGTCGCTTCACTCGGATGATGTGCCCGGCGCCATTCCAGTATCTCTTGTGCTCGCACATTCAGCGCCTGGGGCTCGCCGCGTTCCGCTCTAAATGTGGCCCTCAATACCACGGGCTTGCTCTTTCCCGCGCTCCGCTTGACCCGGCTGCTGCGATAACTGAACTCAAACCACTCGCTCGATCTCTTGAATATCCTGCCATCCGGCTCCAGCACCGTCGCGCCGTGCAGCGAATCGGCGATGCTTCCCCCGCAAGCGCCAGCGTTTCCCGCCACGGCGCCTCCTACTGTGCCGGGCAATCCTGTGGCCCACTCTAGCCCCATTAATTCGCGTTCCACTGACTTACGGGCTAGCACAGCCAGCTTGAGGCCCGCATCGGCCTGTATTTTATCGCCAAAATTAACTTCACACGCCCGATTGATGATTACCAATCCCCGGATTCCATCGTCGGCGACCAGCACGTTGCAGCCGCCTCCCAATATGCGCCAGGGCACTTCATGCTGCCGCGCCAGCGCTATGGTCTGGATTACCTCATCCACACTTTCACAGATGATTAGCAGATCGGCCGGCCCGCCGATCCGCATCGAGGTATAGCCCGTCAGCGGCTCGTCACGGCGCATGCGATGCTGGGGCACTACCTCAGCCTCGCAAATCCGCGTCAACCCATAAGCCAGCTCATCATTTCCCATTTTCAACCCGCAACTTGTAACCTGCAACCCGCAACCTACTCCAAAAGCCACTCGCCGACTCGATTTCCGTCACCGGCGCCCAAGGTCAGTACCACATCGCCCTCTTTCACTTCGGCCTTCAACTGTGCTACAGCCTCCTCCAGTGAATCTGCGCGGCGGGCGTCAGGGTGTTCTATTTTTTTCGCCACCAATTCGTTGTCAATGCCCAAGGTATCTTTCTCGCGGGCGGCATAGATGGGCAGCACTATGACGTGGTCGGCCAAACCGAAGGCTTGTGTGAAGTCATCCAACAGTGTCTGGGTGCGGCTATAGGTATGAGGCTGCCAGACTGCCCATATCGCTCGCTTGGGAAAACGCTCCTGGGCGGCCTGGAGTGTGGCTCTAATCTCCGTTGGATGGTGGGCGTAATCGTCAACCACGGTTACACCCTGGACCTCGCCCTTGATCTCGAAACGCCGCTTGACGCCGCGAAAAGTCGTCAGTGCATCGGCGGCCTTGCGGAATGGTATGCCTATAAAATTCGTCACCGCCATGGCCGCTGTCGCGTTGGATGCGTTGTGACTTCCGGGCACGCGCAGTCGCACCAGGCCCAACATCTCATCCTCTCGCGTGAGCAAGAAATCGACCCCGCCGGCGAAGTTGGGACGCAATTTCTCGGCTCGCCAGGTTGCCCCCTCTTCCAGGCCGAAAAGCGCGACTGCGCCGGAAGTTCGTTCGGCGGCGATCTCACGGGCTACTGGATCGTCCCAGCAAGCTACTAATAGGCCGTTCGATGGCACCAGCGCCGCGAATTCCTCGAACGCGGTCCGGAAATCCTCGAACGTCGGGTAACAGTCTGGGTGGTCGTGCTCCACGTTAGTAATGACAGCCACGTCGGGCTTCAGGCTGAGAAAGGTGTGATCATACTCATCGGCCTCGATGACGAACTCGGAAGATTGCGGCCCGCGCCCAGCGTGAGCGTTCGTTCCCAGTCGGTCGATCACACCCCCGACGATGAATGTCGGATCTCGCCCGGCCTCCAGCAGGATTGTGACGATCATGGCCGTCGTCGTCGTCTTGCCGTGGGTACCGGCAACTGCCACCCTCCATCCTTCGTGTTCCGCTTTCCATTCGGACATCATCCGATTGAGGAACTCGGGGCGTCCCATAACCGGTATGCCGGCCGCGTGGGCTGCTTGGACCTCTGCATTGTCCTCCGGCACCGCTGATGAGACAACCACTACATCGGCTCCTTTGACTTGCTCCGCTTTGTGCCCGGCGAACACACGCGCTCCATCACGAGCCAGCATTTCCGCGACTGGTGAGATAGCCAGATCGGAGCCGGTGACCCTCGCGCCTTGTTCCATCAGTACGCGGGCGATGGCCGAAAGTCCTGCTCCTCCTATGCCGATTAGATGAACGTGGGTTTTTTCGTCCATATTCTAAAACCGCGCTGTGAAATACTCAGCCGCTCGCTCAGAGGGGGTGCAAATCCGACCTGGTGTCGGTGTTCTGTGACTTGTCTGCAAAGTCATAGGTCAGCCTTGGCAAGTCTACGGGGAGGCTCCCCGGCTAGAGCTGGGTGGCTGGGTGGATAGTTTTGGCGGATTGCCCAGTTGCGAATCCGGCTAGAGCAGGTCGGATAGTTACCCTTTGCTGATAGGTGAGATAAATGGCTTACTGTATCGCGTTCAGCTTCTAAATAGGAAGATTATTAAACTTTCGGCCCTAAACAAAGACGACGATGATAAACACAAAGGCTACGGCAATCGCTATGTAAAGCATCGGTGTCGTGAGCCAAATAGGTAACAAGTAGGTAGAAGCGATCGTCATAGCGGATGAGTCCGGTGGCGGCGGTTGGATGCCGGCCATTTGGTAGCCGACCTTTGCCAGGTAGAACCAGAGCATTCCGAAAATCAAATACCCATTGATCAGTCCCATAAAGAAACCCAGAACGGCTTCTTGCAGGCGCTCACGTGCCACGTTAGCGCCAACTCGGGTTGCTAAGGCTGGACCGATATACCCAAAGAAAGTCAACACGAGCATTAGGGCGGAGCAAATGTAGAACTGTGTCTCGCTGTATGTCCCAGGAGGGGCTGTTTCTGAGGCCTTGAGTAATATCGGTAGGTATGGGTTTTCTGGCCCCAGGATGTACTGTCCAGCGATTTGCTGGATGAACATCGCCAACAGGACACTGGAGGAGACCATGATCTCTTTTGCCCACCCACGCAGGGCGCCGATTAGCCCAAACAAGATAACCAAGCCCCAGAAGACGGTATTTAGAGGAACCATTATCAGATTCTCCTCTGCAAGTTGCAAGATGCAGGTTGCAAGTTACAAGTTGCAAGTTGTGAATTTCAAATGACGGCAAATTATCATTCGCCATTCGCTATTCATCATTCATCATTCATCATTCTTAATTCCGCCGCCAGGCGCTTCGCGGCGCCGGGGCGCGCCAGTTTTCGTGCTCTTTTTCCCATTTGTGCCAGCAGTTTGTGATCTGCTAGTAGTTCTCGTACCGTGGGCAGTAATGTCTGCGTTATGCTTTCATCGTCTAGTGTGATCGCGGCCCCTTGCTCAGTCAGCCATTGAGCATTGATCCGCTGGTAGCGCCATGCGTGTGGATACGGCACCAAAACTCCCGGCAGCCCAAAGAAAGGCAGTTCGCCCAGCGTCGATGCCCCCGCCCGACAGACGACCAGGTCAGCGGCCACAAGTGCTTTTCCCATCTCGTGCAGATATGGGAAGGCGTGGTAGCGGGCCTTTTGTTCATCTGAAAGAGCCTCGCGCCGCTTGGCCACCCAGGGCCAATCCAGGCTTCCGCTGATGTGCATCACTTGCGTTAGCCCCAGCATCTCTTCCAGCACGCTGATGAGCGCCTGGTTGATGCTGCGTGCCCCTCGACTTCCGCCCATTACGAGCAATACTGGGTCCTCTGCGCTCAGCCCCAGTGCCTTCTGGGCTTCGTCACGCTCGAATTCTTGGAAGGTGGGGCGCACCGGATATCCGGTTACCACGACTTTGTGGGTGGGGAAGTATGCTCTCGAAATCTCCACCGTCACTGCTATTCGTGTAGCTAGTCGACTGATGAAGCGCACCGCCAATCCTGGCTCGATGTCGGGTAGGTAGACCAAGATGGGTACGCGAATCGTCCAGGCGGCTAGAGCCACCGGTACGCTGGCATATCCGCCGGTTACGAAGAGGGCGGCCGGACGCTCTCTTTTCCCCAGCCGGTAGGCCGCTTTCCATCCCTGTATTAGTTTGATAATGTTCCGCAGCGCACGCCATAGACCTACGCCGTGTACCCCTCCGGCTGGTACGCCTGCAAAGCGTAAGCCAGCCCGTTCTACAAGTTGTTCTTCGACACCGCCCACGCCGCCTATGTAGATGATCTCCGAGTTATCTTCGGCGCGTAATGTCTGTGCTACGGATAGACCGGGATAGACGTGTCCCCCGGTTCCCCCACCGGCGATCCAGATTCGCATGTGGCGTCTCAGAGACCAGGTTTTTTGCGTAAGCGAAGCGGCGGTTTCTTGCCCAATTTGAATTCGGGGTAGATGTTTTGCTTCACGCTTTTTCGGCCCCGCGAGATGCTGAGCAGCATCCCGACTCCGAAAAGTGATGTAACCATCGCCGATCCTCCGAAGCTGACGAAGGGCAGGGCGATTCCAGTGAAGGGAATCAGTCCAGTTATCACTCCGATGTTGATCAGCGCCTGGAAGGTCAGCCAGCAGGTGATCCCGCAGGCCAAGATGGCGGCGAAGGCATCGCGGGCTTCTGTGGCGATCTTGAAGCCGCGATAGGCGAGAAGCACGAACAGGGCGATCACGAACAGGCAGCCGACCAATCCGGCCTCCTCGCCCAGCACAGCGAAGATGCTGTCTGTGTGCGGGGCGGGCAGGTAGCCCAGTTTCTGTTGCCCCTGTCCCAATCCTACGCCGAACAGCCCGCCGCTTCCGAGCGCGATCATTGCCTGTCTGATGTGGTAACTGACTCTCATTGGGTCGCGCCAGGTCATCAGGTATGAGTCGATGCGTTGTTTAGTGTAACTCAGGCGATTGACCAGCAGGAAAAGGGTCACGCTGGCTGCGGCGCCTCCTACGGCCAACTGGAAGATGTCGGCTCCGGCGAAGAAGAACATCGCCATGGCGGTCAAAATAATCAACACAGCAGTGCCCATATCCGGCTGCATCATGATCAGCCCGGCCACTACACCGATCAGCACGGCGAAGGGGACCAGCCCGTAAGTTACGTCGCGGATCTGGGTTCCCTTGGAGGATAGCCATGCCGCTACGTAGATGGCTACAGCGGGCTTGGCCAGTTCGCCGGGTTGGATCGATCCATCGAAGAAGGATCGCCGCGCGCCGAAGCGGTCGTCGCCCAGGAAGAGCACCAGGATCAGTGATAACAATGTAGCTCCCATCACCGGTACGGCAATGTGTTGCCACCAGTCGTAGGGGATCGAGGCGGCGACTATTATCACGACCAAGCCTAGCCCGACCCACATAAACTGTCTTGATGCGATGCGGAAGGAATCCTGGTGCTCCTGGTAGGACCAGTCGAAGGTCGCGCTATAGGTCATCATCAAGCCGACGATGACCAACCCGACGACTGCCAGGGCTAAAGCATAATCAACGTTGTCGCGCGTTCTTTGTTTTTTCATCGCTGTTCCTAGATTGGTTCAATCTCAAAGATTGAACCAATCTGCGACGTCATTCGTCATTCGCCATTCTGTGCACCAGCTTCTTGAATACATCGCCACGTTCAGCGAAGTCCTGGAATGCATCGTAGCTGGTCCCACCTGGGGAGAGTAAAACTACATCCCCTTGTCGAGCTGCACCTGCTGCCACTGAAACCGCTTCCTCCATGGTTGATACTCGCGTGATACTCTCCAGCGCTGCGCCATTTTGATGTCCCACTTCTCTGCTTCTCTGTTCAACGGTGTGGGCGATCATCGGCCCGGCCTCGCCGAAGGTGATTATTCGTCTTACACGTTTCACCACTTCGTCTGCAAATTCGCCCCAAGGTAGCTTCTTGTCGCGCCCACCGGCGAGGAGGATGATGGGCGAGTTGAACGAGCGCAGCGCGGCCAGCGAGCGTTCCGGAGCGGTGGCGATGGAGTCATTGTACCAGCGGGTGCCCTTCCACTCCCGCGTTAGCTCCATCCGGTGCTCGACGCCGGTGAAGCTGGTGATGACTTCTCGCATTGCCTCTATCGGCGCTCCAGCCTGTCCGGCCAACGCGCATGCCGCCAACACGTTCAGCAGGTTGTGATCGCCCAGCAGCTTTATCTCAGCGGCTTTGCAGATCGTTTGATCCGCTTCGCCCATCCGCAGCGTCAGCTCGCCGTTGGTCTTGAAAGCGCCTCTTTCCACCTCGGCGCCGTTGCTGAAGAAGAGCAGTTCCGCCGCCGTCTCCAGGGCCAAGGCCCGCGCGTTGGCGTCGTCATATCCCAGCAGTGCTAAGTCTTCCGCTGTCTGATGGGATAGGATGTTTCGCTTAGCGGCGATGTAATCCTCCATCGTCCCGTGGCGATCCAGATGGTTGGGTGTGATGTTGAGCACGGCGGCGATTTGAGGACTGAGCGTCATTATCTCCAGTTGGAAGCTGGATAACTCCATCACGACCCAGTCGTTGGGCTTGATCTCCTCCAGATCGCAGATGAGGGGATTGCCGATGTTGCCGCCGACCCAGGTGCGCAGGCCAGCCGCGCGGCACATCTCGCCTACCAGTGCCGTCGTCGTCGTCTTGCCCGCGGAGCCCGTGATGCCGATGATGGGGGCGGGGCAACGTTCCATAAATATCTGAGCGTCGTTGCTCAGCGGAATGCCGCGCTCGCGTGCTTCCTCGATGATGGGAATGTCCAGTGGCACCCCGCCACTGATGCACAGCAGGTCGATCCCCTCCAGTAAGCTGATCGGGTGCTCGCCCAGCGCGTATTGGATGGGTAAATCGGCCAGTTCGGCCATCTGATCGGCCAGAACTTCTTGATCCTTTAGGTCCGAAACGGTTACCTCGGCGCCGCGCTCCGCCAGGAAGCGTGCCAGCGCTGTGCCCTGGCGGGCCAGCCCGAGGATAAGTACTTGCTTGTCGGTCAACATTTCTCCTTCCAACCTACCAACTCATCAATCTAAAATAGAGCTAGAGCCACGCCGGCCATCGCGGCCAGCAGTTCCACTAGCCAGAAGCGTTGCACCACCTGCGTCTCCGACCAGCCCATCAACTCGAAGTGGTGGTGTAAGGGGGCCATCTTGAAAATCCGACGGCCTCTGCCGAAGCGACGTTTGGTGTATTTGAAGTAAAGTATCTGCAAAATGACGGATAAGGTCTCTGCCACGGGTATCAGGGCCACCAAAGGCAGAAGCAGCCATTGGCCCGTCATCAACGCTACCACGCCAAGAGTGGCGCCCAGCGCCAGACTGCCGGTGTCGCCCATGAACATCTGGGCCGGATGAGCATTATACCACAGGAAAGCGAAGCTGGCGCCGACCACAGTGAAGCAGAAGCGCACCAGGTAATACTGACCCTGTAGCAGCGCGATCACGCCGTAGGCGGCGAATGCGCTGGCGACGATGATCCCGGCCAGCCCGTCCAGCCCATCGGTCAGATTAACCGCGTTGGCCGAGCCGAGGATGATGAAAGCCGCGATGGGCACCCAGGCCCAGCCTATCTCGACCATTCTTTGCACGCCTGGCACGCCGACCTGACCCGCGAACTGGAGGTCCTGAAGCAGCATAATTGCGGCCAGCCCCAGCGTCAATGGAACCTCCCACAGCAGCTTTCGCCATGCCGCGAGCCCCTCGCCGCGCCGCACGCCGCGTACTCCGGCGAGATCATCCAACGCACCGATGATGGCGTAAATCAGCAAGACGCCCATCGGCGCCAGGATGGAGCGCCCGATCAGTGTGCGCCCCAGTAAATTGTAAATGTTAAGCGCTACCGTGATGAGCAGGACCGGCACGACGATCATCAGCCCGCCCATAGTCGGCGTTCCCATCTTGCATTGATGATTATCAGGGCCGTCGATGCGAATGCGTTTGCCTATCTTATAATGGTGTAGGATACGGATCAGCAACGGCCCCCACACGACTGCCAATAAAAATGAGATGCTTGCCAGGAGCAAAGCGAAATCCATATTCAGTCCTCTTGTTGGGGGGCTATGCTTATGGCTGTGACAATTTTCTCCATCGCCAGGGCTCTTGAGCCTTTGATTAGAATTACATCATTTCCCGTCACTATTTCTTTCAGCAGGGCGATAGCCTGGTCCTTTTCCTCCAAAATATGTACTTGTTCGGCGGGCATGCCCCAGCGCAGCGCGGTCTCGCCGATGATCCTGCCCAGCGAGCCAATGGTGAAGAGGACATCCGCTACTTCCAACGCCCGCATTCCCACTTTCTTGTGCCCTTCTTCTTCATAGTTGCCTAGCTCCAGCATGTCGCCCAGAACGGCAATTTTACGTCCATCTAACTCTTCGAGCAAGTTAAGCGCGGCGATGGTCGAGGCTGGACTGGCGTTGTAGGTGTCGTCCAGGATAGTCGCGCCTTCCGGCCCAGAGATGGCGAACAGTCGAAGTTGCGATGACGGCTCCACTTCCCGCAGTCCCTCGATGATCTCTTGCCAGGTCAGCTCTTCGACCAATCCCACAGCCGCCGCCCGCAGTGCGGTATGCACGGAGTGGCGCCCCAATAACGGGATGCGCACGTGCAGCGTTTCGCCTCTATAATGCAACTGGAAGCGGATGCCTTGCAACCCCAGGCCCTCGATGTGGTTGGCCCACAGATCGGCCTTTGGTGAAAGGCCATAATAGAAGGTGCGGGCCTCTGTAGCCTTTGCCATACCGCGCACGTTCCGGTCGTCATAATTGAGGATCGCTATTCCCTCCGGCGTCGGGGGCAGCGCTTCTACCAACTCTGTCTTGGCCTTTACAATACGCTCGAATGAGCCGGTCCGCTCCAGGTGTACCGGCCTGATGATGGTCACCACGCCGACCTGTGGCTGTGCTATCTGGGCCAGGTCTGATATTTCGCCCACGTCGTACATTCCCATCTCCAGCACTGCCCGCTTATGTTCACCTGTCAAGTGCATTATGGCTAGCGGCAGGCCGATCTCGTTGTTGTAACTGGCCTCACTCTTGAGCGTTGGGTATCTGCGTGCCAATACCGCTGCTGCCAACTCCTTAGTCGTCGTCTTGCCCACGCTCCCCGTGATGCCGATCACTCGCAGCTCCTTCTGGCAGTTCCTCCAGAAATTAGCCACTCGCTGGAGCGCCTGAAGCGTGTTGGACGTTTTGATCACCAGGGGAATCGAGAATTGAGAATGTTGAATTGAGAATGACGGGGGGGTGAGGTCCAGCACCTGGGCTTCGGAATCGACGTCGCGCTCGACGATGGCCGCCATTGCCCCGCGCGAGAATGCGTCGGCGACGAAATCGTGGCCGTCCACCTGTTGACCCTTGAACGCGATGAAAAGCGCTCCGGGCTTTGCATTCCGCGAGTCTATCACCGTGCGCGAGATGGGGCGGGCGAGGCTTTTGGTCGGCGCACTTTGCATCCCCGTTAGCCCTTCAATCACTTTTCCCAAAGTCAATTTTTGTTTACGCATTTCTACTCATTGGCCTATCTCTGCCAGCGTTTGGGTTTCCCCAGGCGGTATGTTGAGGACGGTGAAAAGCCGCGTCGCCAGGCGTTGAAACACCGGCGCGGCCGTCTTGGATGCCCAGGTCGAGGTCTGAGGCCGATCTAGCTTGACCAGAATTACGAGCTGTGGATCTGGGACCGGCCCGAATCCGACGAAGGAGGTGATGGTGTCTTCCTCCTCATATCCACTGGCGATGGGGATCTGGGCGGTGCCCGTCTTGCCTGCCACCCGGTATCCATCCACTTCGGCTTGGTGTACTTCCTCCTCCACTACACGCACTAAAATCTCCATTAGCGTGTGCGCTGTCTGGGGGGCGATCACTTGGGCTTCGACCGTCGACTGGAAAGTAGAGACGGTGCCATCGGGTGCGATCCGTTGCTTCACGATGTGGGGGCGCAGCCGGACGCCATCGTTGGCCACCGTCGCCACCGCCGTGATCATTTGCAATGGTGTCACCGCCACGCCCTGTCCAAAAGAGTTGACCCCCAGATAGGAGATGTGCCAATTCTCATAGGACCCATCCCCGGCATCATCTGGCAGCCATAGCTGTCCGGCTATCTCGCCTGCCAGATCGACGCCAGTCGGACGCCCTACGCCGAATGCCTGCACATATCGATAGAATCTTTCAGGGCCAACCTGCTTGCTGAGCCACACGGCGCCCACGTTGAGCGATTCGATCAGAATTTCGGCCACCGTGTGTTCGCCGTAGGATTGTGGTGATGCGTTTCGAACGATTTGTCCCCCGATTTCTGTCTCACCGGGATCATAATATGTGGTCTCAGGAGTCACCAGACCCGACTCGATGGCGGCGGCTACCGTCAGAATTTTGAAAACCGAGCCGGGCTCATACTGCTGGCTGATGGCAGGATCTTCGAATGGACAAGGTGTATCATCGGCGAACTGGGCGTATTTATCAGGGTTGTATTCAGGAAGGCTGGCCATCGCCAGGATCTCGAATGTGCGCGGATCCATGACAATGATCGTTCCCTTCTCTGCTCGATGCTCCTGAACGGCGCGTGTGAGTTCCTCTTCTACTATTGCCTGCACTGTTCGGTTCAACGTCAAGACCAGTTCGGTTCCCTGCTGGGGTAATGTGACCGGGGCGGCCGCCCAAGGTATAGGGGAGTTGGCAGAATCTACCGGTCCCTCTCGTTCCACCTGCTGTGGCTGGAGGAGCGGGTCGTAGAAGCCCTCGATCCCGTAGTAGCCGCGCTCTGCTGCGCTGTAGAAGCCGAGCACGTGTGAGGCCAACGCTCCTTCTGGGTACTCGCGCAGCCATTTGGGCCGCGCTGTGACCCCTGGAAGATTCAATTCTTCCAATCGATCCTTCGCTTCTGGAGAAACGGAAGATGTGAGTTGGACCCATAGGGTGTCGCTATCCAGTTTCTGCTTGATGTTGGATTCTGGCATATGCAATATCGGGCTTAGCGATGCCGCAGTATGATCTTTATCTGACACATAGGCGGGGGCGGCCTCGATGGAATATATCACTGCGTTTCCGGCCAGCAGGTAGCCATTGCGATCCCGGATCACGCCTCGAGGCGGTTCCGCCATCGTGACGGCGCGTATGCGCTGTTCTTTGGCCCATTCAGTGTAGAAACGATGCTTCACAATTTGCACTTGCACCAATTGTGCCACGATTACCAGCAGTGCGCCGATCAATAGGATGTTCAGTAAGATCAGACGGCGTTTTGGTCCTTCTGCCATAGTTTTTGCCTTGTAGGGGCGGGTCTCCGTGCCCGCCCGTG
>CAZANJ010000011.1:0-18146 GCA_964486415.1 uncultured Anaerolineales bacterium | reverse complement strand
TCAAACTTCTTTTGCCGTTCATCAGTTTGTCTTATGCATCTGGTGCCAAGGCTTGCCCCATTTTCGCCCAAGGAGATCGCTAAAAACTGCGCTGGCGGCTCTGATTCTGATCGGATTAGGGTATTTCTCAAAAGCTTCTAATTTGCGTTTTAAGAGCTCTTTTTCTCCTGCCCATACTAGGATTAAAGACATCATCTTTTGTGCGATTAAACTGCTCCTAAACAAGCCAAGCGGGAGCCTTTAACACGACCGTTAAACGGTCGTGTTGAAAATCCCAACACGACCGTTTAACGCGACCGTTTAACGCGACCGTTGTGGCTAAAAACCCTCATGAGCCTAACCCTGATTCTGGCCCCAGATACCGCTCGCCCGATAGAATCGCCAAAATTTCCTTATCTTCAATCTGATAATCATACTTGGGCGACACGCTGGGCTTTTTATGAACCTTGTGAAAATCGAGCTTGCCGTCCTCATACTGACGCAAGGCGTGGGCCAGCATAACGCGAGCGACAGCGCTGGATGAGGTGCCAAGCTCCGCGCCGAGTTGAGTGATGGCATCCTTGAGAGCACGTGGAACATCATAGTGAGCATCGACACGCTTCAATTGTTTCTTTAGACGCTGGCGCTCCTCAGCCGTCATGCCGCGCGCTTCATCAATAGCTTCCAAGTCCTGGAGCGCAGCATCTACCTCACCGCCTATCGCGCTCCTTCTCCGTTTGCCCGTCATAATACTTTCTTCACCCCTTCCACGAACGAACCATACCCACCGTAGAGCGTTCCGTTCACACCCTTGATGCCGATGATCGAACGGGTGTCAGGAGCATACTCCCAAATTGTCTCACCGAAGGCCGGCGCTTCCCTGAGTTTTACATCAATGGGAATTGGGGCATTCAAGAGACCACGTTGCTTGAACCTCTCCGCCAAAGCGCGCAGTTGCTCCATGGTCTCTTTTGTACGCCGGTCATAGAAGGTCGGTAGGACACACAATAACTTTGCCATTTTTATGCCACTTCCGGGCATCTTGCCACTCTCATCGCGCAGGAAAGTGATTACCTCTCGAACACCGTCGATGGCTAAATAATCCAAACGCGTCGGAACCACCAGCCAGTCGGCGGCCACGAGCGCCGCGCGGTGTAGCACATCAACCGAAGGAGCACAGTCGATGACGACTACGTCATACCCTTTGCAGAAGGTATCGATAACTCGCGTAAGGAAGAACTCTCGATACTCAACACTGCTCACCAACATCGACTTAGCATCCTTAGTAGATGCGTCACTGGGTATCACATCTAACCTATCTCGCGCGTGAATGATCAAAATGTCTTCTTGCATTCCCGTGTCCCATCCGACCAGAGCCTTGATGCCGGGGGCTTTCTCTAGACCAAGTGCTGCTGAAACATGCCCCTGGGGGTCTGTATCTATCAGCAACACGTTGTATCCATCCAGGGCAAGCTTATGTGCCAATGTGACAGCTGTGGTAGTCTTACCGGTGCCGCCTTTCTGGTTGGCGATCGCCAACGTTGTCACTTCTTATTCTCCTTTGAACATCCAGGTTTAACATCGGGTTATACTCCAAGAGCAATCAGCAAATTGTCAAGGGCACCCTTGGCTCATTTCGAGGGATTCAGTCGTGGAGGACACAGAGAAAGCGCTTCTCTTAATATTTGAAAGATTGGGGTCTTTGTCCCTTGCTTCCCCTGTGCGTCTTGAAACTTTGGTTATTATAGTATACCACTATACGTTTGTACAGCTTCGAGAGAACCTTTTAGTGTACCCTGTCGCTTCCTCGAAGCGCAAATTTATCCCTTGCTACGTTTGGGGTGCAATAGGGGCTTGCTACGTTTCAGATGCAAGCCCCCCCTCTTGCTACGTTTCAGATGCAAGGGGCTTGCTGCGTTTCAGATGCAAGAGGGGGGGGCTTGCTACGTTTCAGATGCATAAGTATTACATACTAATAGGAGGAATCACAGACCAGCTTGTTGCGTTCCAGTGCTTTCTCTTTTCTTCAGCTCACTTCGTGTAACCTAATCACCACATAACAGACAAAGCTTGCTACGTTTTGGGTGCAAGGGGGGGGACTTGCTACGTTTCAGATGCAAGCCCTCCCCCCTTGCATCGCCCAAGATAAAAAGTTCGGCCGCACCGAGCATCACATAGACTACCAAATAGCCTTGGACCAAAGGCGTCTCTCAAATGATTGAGATTACTCGCCTTAATGCTCCGAGTTCATGCTTCGAGCAAGATGAGAAACACTGCACTTGGAATAATGATGTCACAAACAGAGTGACAAGTGACCAAGCCTTCATCAACCCGCGTGACACCTCGCTTCTAGAAATCCATCTCCTGCCATTCATCAGGGGAAGGAGAATCAGTGGGAGCATAACGCAAACTTTCACGGAAAGCAGCAGCCGCGTTATCAACCTCGCCTCTGTGCTCTAACCAGTAGTTTAACTGCTCGTAGACACGATCGGGATCCTGATGAAAATGCTTCTCGACTTCAAGAAATGACCCCTTCCATCCCAATCTATCAAGCTTGCTGAGTAAGTCAGCGGGGAGAACATCCCTTGGTGGTAATTCATTCCCTGCGAGATCATCACCGTCTACCAAGCTATATCGCCAATCCAGCAATCGATCACGGATCGATTGTGTCTCCTGATCATCGGAGCGACAGCGTAAGAGAGATCGCACCTGCTGCTCCGTGACTAGCGAGGATACATGGCGCTCAGTAGCATGAGACTTGAGGTTATCCTCAATGTAACGCGCCGCGGCCAGCAAGCGGTTTGGCCCTCGGATAAGGCCCGAATAATCCTCAAACCTCATATTCCAAACTGGCCTTCCCTGACTATCAAGGCTGGTGGAATCAGGAGAATAAGCCAGATCGAAATGATCACAAAAAGCATGGAAGGTCAAGGGGTCATTAACCTCGATGAAAATTGTGCGGGACGGGTTCTGAATACCCAAATTGGCCAGGTCGCTGAGGGTGATACGGCTTACGGGCTTACGGGGCTTGCCCTGATCATGCCAGATGAGAAGTTGCTGATCATATTCCTCTTGTGAGCATCTGGCGAGATCGCGGCCCTTGACAACCTCGATCAATCCGGCATCCGCGAGAGACTGCCGAGCATTACGCAACCTAGTCTGTCCAACCTTGAAGAGAGGAGCAAGGAGACCACGATGAGAGGGCCAAGCCTTATCGGTCAACAGGTGATCGGGGTTATGCTGAATGAATCTCTTGTATGTTACCCACAATCCGATGCCGTCCAACCCAATTTGGGGACCATAGAGATCGATCAAATCGTGATAAACGATCTCCCAATGTCGCTCGCGAGTATAACCCTCTACGATAACAGCGCGTTCACCTTCGTCTTGCATGACGCCCCCTGTAGACCCTCCCGCACAATGTGCAAGAAAACTATTAGACGGGATTAACGAGATTGACAAGATTTAGCCCAATAAAGACGCTCCCTAACCTTGCCAATGCTATCAAGCTCTTTGACCTTGAATCGGAAGCAAAATCGCCTCTGTTCAAGCCGTAGAATCAGAAATGCCCACTCTCTGGTAGAGAAGGTGGGCGTTTTCTTGTCAGACACTCCCGTTTATGCTATACTTAACAAAGTAAGGAGAAAAGCTCCCACGCTTCTCCAGCAGCGCCAGGCCCCCACCTGGCGCTAAATTTTTGTCACTGCTACGTTATCCCTGTTTTACCCCCGATCAAATCCTTCAACCTCAAAAAGGGCCTTATAACTTCATGTGGCCCCATAACATTCCACCCCAAGACAGTTCTCTAGACATTACCTAACCCACCGTCGCTAACTCAGATCGAGCGCGAGCCTCGCGTCCTTCCAGTACATCATCCGAAACCCAGTGATCCTCAAGGTTCTGTAGTCTTCGTAAGTCCTCGATGCTGATGATGGCGGCCTTGGGGTTACCTCGACTGGTAACGACGATGCGCTCGGCTCCATAAGCAGCGCGGTTTAGATATTCAGATAGGCTTTTGCTCAGTTTACTCACGCTGACAGCCATTTTGCATTCCCCCCTCATCAAATACGCATCAATACAACCTGCACCAATCCATTATATACATAATAGCCATAATGTCAAGTCATGCTTTCGCCCCCTCTTGAGAGAATACAATCAGTGTTTGTGTTGAAAACAGGGCTGTGATAAAATAGAATCTGAAAGCCTCGGTGCTCCCATTGAGCACCGAGGCTATGGCCGAGGCGGGCCAAGCGCCCCGACAAGTTTATTCTAGCATCAAGAGTTTTGTTGGACAAGCTCGCCCGCCATCAAGGCTGAACGGTACGGAGGGCTTTCCCGCTTACATCACTCTCAAGGAGACTGTATGCTATAATTCAGCACCATCGCCATCAACGAGAACAACCTCTGGGCCGCGGGCGAGGACAACTTGATCTTTCCAGCGATCTTCTCGATACTCGTTGACATCAGTATGATTGCGCAATGGTCACTTCTATATTTCACGAAGCAGATCCCAGAACTAGAAACAGAGCGGGTCAGGATTATTTTCCACATTACTGCGGAATTGACGACCGCTATAGCCCTAATCTCAGGTGGAGCAGGTCTATTGGCCGGTTGGGAATGGGGAGTTCCAATCTATCTTATTGCTATTGGGATGCTTTTCTATACGGCGATTGTGAGCCCAGGGTATTTTGCCCAGAAAGGACAATGGGCCTGGCTGGGCATATTCGGGACTTTGATTGTTCTGGCACTTGTGAGTGTAATTGTTGTTCTAGAGTGATTACTCAAATCGCTTACGACGGTGGAGGAAAATGACTGGGAAAAAATGGACGGAGAAGCAGGGCCAGTACCTGGCCTTCATCTACAACTACACCGTGATTCACGGGCGACCGCCGGCGGAGGCGGATATGCAGCGCTTCTTCGGCACGAGCCCACCTTCTATCCACCAGATGGTGCTCCGGCTGGATGAGAAAGGGCTCATTACCCGACAGCCGGGCGAGGCCCGCACGATCCGGGTATTGATTTCACCCGATGAAGTTCCATTACTCAGGAACAGGAGGAAAGGAAAGACAATGGCTAAAAAATCATCAAGAGCCCCAATCTATCAGATCAAGATTACGCTGAGGTACAGCAGGCCGCCCATCTGGCGACGCATTCAGGTGCCCGGCGACGTCACGCTGGCCGAGCTGCACGATATTCTCCAGGCCATGATGGGCTGGTGGGACTATCATATGCACCAGTTCATCATCGAGGAGCACTACTACGGCGTGCCTCACCCCGACTATATGATGGACATGATCGACGAGGACGAGGTGCAGCTAAACGAGGTCGCAGACGAAGGTTCGAAGTTCCTCTACGAGTACGACTTCGGCGATAGCTGGCATCATATCCTGGAGGTAGAGAAGGTCCTGGAGCCCAAACCGGGGCAGCAATACCCGGTCTGCGTCAAGGGCAAGCGGGCCACCCCGCCGGAGGACGTGGGCGGCATTCCGGGGTATGAGCAGTACCTGGAGGCGATGGCGGATCCCGATCACCCAGATCACGATATGTATCTTGAGTGGCGCGGCGAGTTTGACCCCGAGGCGTTCGACCTGGTGGAGGTCAACGCGGCGCTGAGGAAGTTACGTTAAGCACCCTTATTATAACTTTAACCACAAAAACATAATAAAGTCGGGGCTTATTATGTTTTTCTAAAATAAGGCACACTATGGAGCTCTTCGATAGTCCCACTGGACAATTCGTGCGCACTATCAACGAGGCTTGGGCCTTCGTGCCCAACCCACTCCCTCCCGCATTGACCTGGACATCCGAACTGATCAACGACCTATCGGAGGCAGATCGAGCACTGGGTGAGCTGGCCGGCTTGGGCCGCACCTTGGTCAACCCAAACCTGCTCATTCGCCCCTTCATGCGGCGAGAGGCGGTGCTCTCATCCCGCATCGAGGGAACACAGGCCACGCTTGACGAACTCTACGCCTACGAAGATGAGCAGTTGAGCCTTTTCGAGCCGGCGCCCGACGTACAGGAGGTCCATAACTACGTGCGGGCGCTGGAGTATGGGCTTGAGCGCTTGCGGGAATTCCCCCTAAGCCTTCGGCTAATCCGGGAGATCCACGCCCGCTTGATGACGGACGTGCGCGGGCAGAGGATGACGCCTGGCGAGTTCCGCCGTCGCCAGAACTGCATCGGGCCACCCGGCTGCTCGCTGGCGGAAGCGACCTTTGTCCCACCGCCGGTGCCGCAGATGGAAAAGGGACTGGATGCATTCGAACAGTTCTTGTATGATGATTCAGACTTGCCGCCCTTGATTCGTCTGGGCCTGATTCACTATCATTTCGAGGCCATTCACCCCTTCCTGGATGGCAACGGGCGCGTTGGGCGGCTGTTGATCATCCTGCTCCTGTCCACCTGGGAACTACTGCCGGAGCCGTTGCTTTACCTCAGCGCCTACTTCGAGGCACACCGACGGGTCTACTACGATCTTCTGCTAGCGGTGAGCCAGGAGGGCGCCTGGGAGAGGTGGCTCAGCTTCTTCCTGCAGGGCATAGTCAAGCAATCACGGGACGCTCTGATCCGGGCCGGGCGCTTGCAGGATCTGCGGGAGCGCTACCGCGAGCAGTTCCAGGCCGAGCGGGCCGCCGCCCGACTGCTTCAAGTGGTCGACTTCTTATTCGATCAGCCGCTGGTGACAGTCAACCAGGTTACCGAGGCGCTGGGAGTCCACTTTGCTTCCGCTAACCAGTACGTACAGTGGCTGGAGGAGGCCGGCGTGTTGCGGGAGATCACAGGACAGGCCCGCAACCGCGTCTACCGCGCCGACGAGGTGCTAGCAGCAATTGAGGAGGCTAGAGCCTGAGCGAGATGATTTATCTGGAGCGGCACGGCGGGTTAGACCTGACGGGATATACCGAGCGCAGATTATCGATGGTGGCAAGAGAAGTACCACTGATAGTGGAAATAAAAGATGGGGCTCCTTCAAGTTTCGCGATAACTCAAGGCGGAGGAGCCATCGACAGCCCGCAGCAGGAAAGGTAGATACCAAATGTGAAGACATTCTACTGCGATCATTTCACCCTTCCCCTCCCGCCCAAGCACCATTTCCCCATCCGGAAATATGCCCTCCTGCGGGAGGCCATCGTTGAGGCCGATCTTATCCCGCCCGACGACCTGATCGCCCCCCAGCTCGCTACCGACGAGCAGATTCTCCGCGTCCATGATGCTGTTTACCTGGATAAGCTAAAAACCGGCAATCTGACGCCCCCGGAGGCCCGCCGCATTGGTTTCCCCTGGTCGCCCGAACTGGTCAGAAGGGCGCGATGCTCCGTTGGCGCTACCATCGCGGCCTGCCGCGCCGCCCTGCAGGACGGGCTGGCCGTCAACCTGGCCGGAGGCACCCATCACGCTTTTCACGATCACGGTCAAGGATACTGCCTCTTCAACGACAGCATAATCGCCATCCTCGCGATGCAGGCCGAAGATCGCATTCAGCGAGCGGTTATCATCGACTGCGATGTCCATCAAGGCAACGGCACTGCCGCCCTCGCCGCTGACGACCCGACTATTTTCACCTTCTCCATCCACAGCGAGAATAACTTTCCCCTGTACAAGGAGCAGAGCGACCTGGATATTGGATTGCCAGACGGGGTCAGTGATGAGGCATATTTGGAAGCGCTGGAAACTGGCGCGAGAGAGGCTCTGACTATGGCAGAGGCTGATCTGGTGATCTATCTAGCCGGCGCCGACCCCTACGAGGATGACCTGCTGGGACGATTGGCATTGAGCAAAGCAGGGCTGGCTGAGCGAGATCGGCTAGTGCTCGAGCTCTGTCAGGAAGATGCTCTACCCGTGGCGACCTTGATGGCGGGCGGCTACGCGCAAAGGGTAATGGACACAGTGAGTATCTATCTGCAGACCGTGCGAATTATGGCAGATATGGCTACGCACCGAGCTTGCTAATACTCAATATCCACACGCCTACCTGTAGCTGCCGATTCGAGGAGCGCATCGCAGATGACCGCCGCGCGGTATCCATCCGCGAAGTTTGCGCCGTAGGGAGCTACTTTCTTGTCGTTGACGATGCAATCCAGGAAGTGGGCGATCTCGTGGACGAAGGTGTGCTCCCAGCCGATGATGTGCCCATGCGGCCACCAATTCTCCCACCACGGATGGTAACTCTCCGACACCAATACGTCGTGGAAGCCCCTGGTCTCCCTCGGCTCCTCATCCACCCAGAACACCTCCAGCTCATTCATACGCTCCAGATTAAAGCGCATACTGCCCTTCTCGCAGTTGATCTCCAGCACCTGGTGATTCTTGCGACCGGCGGCGAAGCGGCTAGCCTCCAGGGTGCCGATAGCGCCGTTCTCGAACTGAACGGTGGATACGAAGGCATCGTCTACATCCACCTTACCGCTGCCACTGCCCTCGGGCAAAGAACGCTCGTCGACGAAGGTGCGCGTCATCGCGCTCACGCTCTTGATCTCACCGACCAGAAACCGGCCCAGGTCGATGATGTGTGCGCCCAGATCGCCCAGCGCGCCGCTCCCCGCCAACTCCCTGTCCACGCGCCAGACTCTGGGGATGTCATAGTGCGGCATAATCCACTCCTGTAAGTAGACCGCGCGATAGTGATAGACCTGCCCCAGGGCCCCGCTCTCGATCAGCTCTCGCGCCTGGCGGATGGCCGGCACAAAGCGATAGTTGAACCCCACCATGTGCTTGACGCCCGCCTGGTTGACAGCCTCAAGCATTCGTTTGGCCTCTTCGGCGCTACGAGCCAAGGGCTTCTCGCACAACACGTGTTTGCCAGCCTGGGCGGCAGCGATGGATGGCTCGGCGTGCATATAGTTTGGGCCGCCATTATCGAAAATATCGACGCGTTCATCCGCCAACATCTCACGCCAATCGGTGTAATAGCTCTCATAGCCATAACGGCACGCTGCTTCCGCGACCTTATCCTCGGTGCGCCCACAGATCGCGACCAGGCGCGGGATGGCCACCGGCGGATACATTGTGTAAGGGAGCTTCTTGTAAGCGTTGGTGTGAGCCTTGCCCATAAAAGCATAGCCCAGCATCCCCACGCCTATCTCCGGAGCTTCGGTTTCTGCCTTGGCTCCTGCCATAGCGACGAATCCAGTCTTCTCGTTCATATTACCTCCATTGTGCAATCAACACATCGTTTTATCTGAGTGTGTAAGGATGACACACTTTGACCTAATATGCAAGTTGGCCCTGGCTCGTCCAGGTTAGGGGAAATCCCCTAACGCCTTTAGGGGTAATCTCTTCTCCCCACTAGGGGAAAATGAGTTGATTTCCCAACGATTTTATGGTTTATTATCATCGTGTCAACAGCTTCTTAATAATCGTGTCAAAGGAGGTAAACCTCAGAGACATTTACCCCCCTATAAGTTCAGTTCATATCTAGCAGTCCTACCAAGGACCAAAATCTAACCAGACAAAAGGAGATTTAAATGTTCAAGAGAAATTCGCTACTGGCTTTGGCCATTTTGGTCATCGCTTCCATAATCCTGACCGCTTGTGGTGGCGGCGCCCCCGAATCCTCCGAAGCTACACAACCGTCAGAAGATACAGAGCCCGCGAAAGAGTTAGCGGTCGGCATCGTGCTTCCGACCAAGGACGAGCCGCGCTGGATTCAGGACGAGAGCCGCTTCCGAAACGCGCTGTCCGAGGCCGGCTACGACGCCGAGATCCTCTTCAGCCAGGGCTCTTCCGCCAAGGAGAAGGAGAACGTCGAGGCGCTGATCACCAAGGACGTCCAGGTGCTCATCATCTGTCCTCACGACGGCACCGCTGCCGCCGCGGCCGCCGAAGCAGCCGGTGAGGCCGGCGTCAGGGTCATCTCCTACGATCGCCTGATCCGCGACACCGAGGCGGTCGATTACTACGTGACCTTCGACAGCGTCCAGGTCGGCGCGAAGCAAGCCCAGTACCTGGTCGACCGTGCCGAGGGCACCGGCAACCCGCTGTATCTGTACGCCGGCGCGGCCTCCGACAACAACGCCTTCCTCTTCTTCCGTGGCGCCTGGCAGGTGCTCCAGCCCAAGATCGCCGATGGCACCTTCGAGATCATCAACTCTGACGAGGCTGTGGCGCTATCCGACAAGGCCGAGCTGACCCGCCAGGAAGAGGCCAACATCATCGGCCAAGTCAGCACCAACTGGGACTTCAACGTGGCCAAGAACCTGGCCGAATCGAACCTGACGGTGGCGCCCGCCGAGCAGAAGGGGGACGTCTTCATCCTGGCTCCCAACGATGGCACGGCCCGCGCCATCGCCGACGTGTTCGCGGCGGACAGCGACGTGACCAACTACGTGATCACCGGCCAGGACGCCGAGAAGGCCTCTGTCCAGTACATCATTGATGGCAAGCAGTCGATGACCGTCCTCAAGGACGTGCGCGGCCTGGTGCAGGACGCCATCAACGCCGCTGTCGCGCTGCTAGAGGGCAACGAGCCCGAGGCTACGGGCGCTTATGACAATGGCGCCAAGGACGTACCGGCGATTCCCTCCGAGGTGGTGGCCGTCGACGCTGACAACGTACAGAAGACATTGATCGACTCCGGCTACTACCCCGCCGATGAATTCACCGGCCTGGAAGAGGGCGCTGAGGGCGGGGGCGAGGATTTGGAAGGTGAACTCGCCGTTGGCATCGTGCTGCCCACCAAGGACGAGCCGCGCTGGATCCAGGACGAGACCCGCTTCCGCGACGCGCTGGATGAGGCCGGCTACGACGCGGAGATCCTCTTCAGCCAGGGCTCTTCCGCCAAGGAGAAGGATAACGTCGAGGCGCTGATCACCAAGGACGTCCAGGTGCTCATCATCTGCCCCCACGACGGCACCGCTGCCGCCGCGGCCGCCGAAGCGGCCGGCGAGGCCGGCGTCAGAGTCATCTCCTACGACCGCCTGATCCGCGACACCGAGGCGGTCGACTACTACGTGACCTTCGACAGCGTCCAGGTCGGCGCGAAGCAAGCCCAATACCTGGTCGACCATGCCGAGGGCACCGGCAACCCGCTGTATCTGTACGCCGGCGCTGCCTCCGACAACAACGCTTTCCTCTTCTTCCGTGGTGCCTGGCAGGTGCTCCAGCCCAAGATCGCCGATGGCACCTTCGAGATCATCAACTCTGACGAGGCTGTGGCGCTATCCGACAAGGCCGAGCTGACCCGCCAGGAAGAGGCCAACATCATCGGCCAAGTCAGCACCAACTGGGACTTCAACGTGGCCAAGAACCTGGCCGAATCGAACCTGACGGTGGCACCCGCCGAGCAGAAGGGCGACGTCTTCATCCTAGCCCCCAACGATGGCACCGCCCGCGCTATCGCCGACGCCTTCGCCGCTGACAAGGACGTGACCAACTACGTGATCACAGGGCAGGACGCCGAGAAGGCCTCCGTCCAGTACATCATCGACGGCAAGCAGTCGATGACTGTCCTCAAGGACGTGCGCAACCTGGTGCAGGACGCCATCAGCGCCGCCGTAGCTCTACTGCAGGGCAACGAGCCCCAGGCTACGGGCGCGTACGACAACGGTGCCAAGGACGTACCGGCGATTCCCTCCGAGGTGATCGCTGTCGACGCCGACAATGTTCAGGAGGCGCTGATCGACTCCGGCTACTATTCCGCCGATGACTTCGAGAACTTGCCGTAGTCCGCGATCGTGAGACAATATAGGAATAGTGATAGCGATCGCTATCACTATTCCTACAAGACGCATAGATTGAAAACGGAGGCGCTATGACTGCTCCCATACTAGAAATGAGAAACATCACCAAGGAATTTCCCGGCGTGAAAGCCCTGGACGAGGTAAGCTTTCGCGTCGCCGAAGCGGAAATTCACGGCTTGGTAGGCGAAAACGGTGCGGGCAAATCTACGCTGATGAAGGTGCTGAGCGGGGTCCATCAGCACGGCACCTACACCGGTGAGATTATGCTGCACGATGAGCCGCAGGAGTTTCATAACACGAGTGACAGTGAAGAGGCAGGCATCGGCATCATCTACCAGGAACTGGCCCTCGTGCCCGAGATGACCATCTACGAGAACATCTTCCTCGGTCAGGAGATCACCGCTGGCCTTTCGATTGACTGGCACGAAACCATCAAACAGACGACGGAGATCCTCAAGAGAGTCGGGCTCGACGCCAATCCCAGCACCAAGGTCAAAGACCTGGGCGTGGGCCAGCAACAGCTCGTCGAGATCGCCAAGGCCCTCCATCGCGATGTGAAGATCCTGATTCTGGATGAGCCCACCGCCGCTCTGAACGACGACGACAGTGAGAACCTGCTGAATCTGCTGCGCGAGCAGCGACGACAGGGCGTGACCTGTATCTTGATCTCGCACAAACTGAAAGAGGTGATTGATGTTGCCGACACCGTCACCGTGCTGCGCGACGGGCTGACCATCTGCACCCTGGACGCCCACAAAGGCGAGGTCACAGAATTTGCGTTGATCAAGAACATGGTGGGGCGTGAGATCAACAGTATCTATCCAGAGCGGGAACGCCATCCATTCAAGGCGGCCGCGGCTGCGGTTGGAAAAGCCAAAGAGGCTGGGGTAAAGGTCATTTCGTATGACCGGCTGATCACCAATACCGCTGCATTGGATTACTATGTAACCTTTGATAGTAAAGCTGTCGGTGCTCTGCAGGCGCACTACATTGTCGATCATGCAACGGGAAAAGGCAATCCCCTGTACCTGTACGCCGGTGCTGCAACGGACCCCAACACCTTTATCTTCTTCCAGGGCGCCTGGGAGGTGCTGCAACCCAAGATCGCCGATGGTACTTTCGTGATCAAGAATTCCAGCGAAGCAGTCGCTCTGCAGGACAAGTTTAGCCTAACGCGTGACGAGATGACCCAGATTATCAGTCAGGTGACCACCAAGTGGGATGCCAATACCGCCAGGATCCTGGCAGAATCTGATTTGCACGACGCAAGCGCAGCGGACAAAGGGGATGTATTCATCTTAGCCCCGAACGATAACACCGCGCGCGCGATTGGCGAGGTGTTCGCTGCTGATGAGCATGTCGAGAGCTATGTGATCACCGGTCAGGACGCTGAAGAAGCTTCTATACCCTATATTCAGGATGGCAGGCAGTCGATGACCGTCTTCAAGGATGTGCGCGTCCTGGTTCAAACTGCGGCCGAGGCTGCATTGGCTTTGCTCAAGGACGAGACTCCCAAAGCCGCCACCACCTACAACAACGGTTTGATCGATGTGCCTGGGCTCGAGTCGCCCGTAAGCATCGTTGATCAGAGCAATATCCGTGACGTTCTGATCGAATCTGGTTATTACAGGAACCGTGAACTATCCAGTGTCTCGGATACAGCATCTTCTTCTTCCAATCCGTCGGTTGGGATTATTCTGCCGACCAAAGATGAACCGCGCTGGATCCAGGATATGACTCATTTCCAGGAAGCGTTCAAGGCTGCAGGTTACGAAGTTGAAATCCTCTTTAGCCAGGGCGATTCGGCCAGAGAGAAAGCCAATGTCGAGGCGTTGCTGAACAAGGGCATCGAAGTACTGATCATCTGCCCTCACGGTGGTGGAGAAGCCGTTCTCGAGGTCAAGAACTGGAATGCCTACGATCGGCAGCTGGGTCGGCAGATACTAAGGAATATCAGTTTTGAAGTTAAGAAGGGCGAAGTCGTGGGCGTTGCCGGATTGATGGGTTCAGGGCGCACCGAAATCGCCCTGAGCCTGTTTGGGAACCCCGATGGCTACCGCGTGGACGGCGAGATCTACGTCCAAGGCGAGAAAGCCAGCTTTGGACATCCGCAGGATGCGATCAAGGCCGGCGTCGCCTATCTGAGCGAGGATCGGAAAGCCAAAGGCTTGATTCTGATCCAGGATGTCAAGGAGAACATCACGCTGGCGAACCTGCGTGAGATCGCCCACCGCGGCACCATTGACGGGAACGCAGAGATCAAAGTCGCCAATGATTATCAAAGCTCACTCAACATCAAGACGCCGAGCATCGAGCAGACGGTTCAGAACCTGAGCGGGGGCAACCAGCAGAAGGTCTCCCTGGCAAAATGGTTGTTCGTCAAGCCTGACGTGTTGATCCTGGATGAACCAACCCGGGGGATCGATGTAGGCGCAAAGTTTGAGATCTACACCATCATCAACAAGCTGGTCAGCGAAGGCATGAGCATCATCATGATCTCTTCAGAGCTGCCCGAGGTCTTGGGGATGAGCGACCGAATCTACGTTGTTTCCGGCGGCAGGATAACGGGTGAGCTGCCGGTCGAGGAGGCAACGCAGGAGAAGATCATGGCCCTGGCCACGGAATACTAGGAGGCAACAGCATGTTTCTCAAGAACCTACAGAAGCTCCTGAAGGATAATATCCGCGAATACGGTATGTTCATCGCCCTGTTTGTGATCATGGTGATCTTCACCATCACCACAGACGGTATCTTTATCTCGTCTCGCAACATCAGCAACCTGCTCAACCAGACGGGCTACATCGCGGTGTTGGCGGTTGGCATGACCCTGGTCATCGTCATCCGACACATCGATCTATCCGTCGGTTTCCTGGCCGGCTTTCTGGGCGCCGTGGCGGCCATCGCCCTGGAGTTCTGGGGGCTGCCGGTCTACGTGGTCATTCCGATGATCTTGGCGCTTGGTTTCATCGCCGGTCTGATCACGGCCTACCCGGTGGCACAGCTGGGCATTCCCTCCTTTGTCGCCTCCCTGGCTGGCTGGTTGATCTATCGCGGCCTACTGCTGCTGGTGACGGCAGCCACAGGGACCATCATCATCCAAGACGATGCCTTCAACGCCATTGGCAACGGCTACATCCCCGACATCAGTCTCGGTTTCTTGCCGGGCTTGCACAAGGTGACGCTGCTGTTGGGCCTGTTGGCCATTGTGATGTTCATCATCAGCTCCATCAATAGCCGCAGGAAACAGCAGGCCTACGACTTCGAGGTCCTACCCTACGACATGTTCATCCTCAAGCTGGTCTTCATCTCGATCGTGGGGGGCCTCATCACCTGGGTGTTGGCCGGCTACAACGGTCTCTCCTGGACGGTCGTTGTGGTGTTGCTCGTCGTGGCTATCTACCACTTCATCTCCACACAGACGGTGCTGGGACGCCACATCTACGCCATCGGCGGCAACCCAGAGGCAGCTGAGCTGAGCGGCGTCAGCGTGAAGCGGCTGACCTTCATCGTCTTTGGCTCCATGGGCATGTTGTCGGCCTTGTCCGGTATGCTCTTCGCCTCTCGACTTCAGTCGGCCACTACGCAGGCCGGCACGCTCTTCGAGCTCGATGCCATCGCCGCGGCCTATATAGGCGGCGTCTCGGCGGCCGGCGGCGTCGGTCAGGTCACAGGATCGCTCGTCGGTGCCATCGTCTACATGTCATTGACCAGCGGGATGAACCTGATGAACGTCGATATCGCCTACCAGTACGTCGTGCGAGGCGCCGTGCTCGCCGCAGCCGTTATCTTCGACGTCGCCACCCGACGGACTGGGAAGTAGACATCCCTGACAATCCTAAGACCCTAAAGGTTTTGAGTTGAAGCGTTAATTGAGACATCTCTGAAAATGAACCAGTTCATTAGAAAACCTCAATCTCCAGGACAAAAACCTTTAGGGTCTGACAACACAGAGCTTCTGCGCGTCGACCATCTGTCTCGTGATTTCGGGATGGTCCATGCTCTGCGGGATGTCACCTTCTCCCTGGCGCCAGGAGAGGTGCTGGGCGTCGTGGGACAGCGGGGTGCGGGGAAGTCGACGCTGTTTCAGCTCCTCAGCGGTGTGCATACGCCCTCCGACGGAGAGATTATCTTCGACGGTCAGTCCGTGACCTTCCAGGCTGTTTCCCAGGCGGAGAACCACGGCATCGTAGCCGTCCACCAGACCCCGCAGCTTATCGACCACATGAATGTGATGCACAACGTCTTTATGGGACGTGAGGTTCGCGGCAAAGGTCTGTTCAGGTTCAACAGGGAAGGTAGAATGCTACAGGCGACCCGCGACCTGCTGACCGCCTTCGACATGCCCACCGAATTGGCCGAGAAACCGGTGAGAGATCTCTCCGACGAAGAGAGTCAGATCGTGGTGCTGGTGCGTGCCCTCTGCCGCCCGTGCCGGCTGCTTCTACTGGACAACGCCCTGAGTGCGCTCAGCTTCGCTCGACAGGATATATTGCTCAAGCGCATCGAAGCGTTGTCGGCGGAACAGGTGTCCGTGATCTTGAGCAGCGACGATTTGAAGCAAATTTTCGCCGTCACCGATCGCATCCTGGTCCTCTACCAGGGCCGTCAGGTCGCACTCCGCCGCACCGCCGAGACGACCCCGCGTGATATCGTCGAGCTGATTGTCGGTTCCAATCGCAAGGACCGGGTCACGCCGGTCATCTGGGCGTTTGAGAACTATCATGACGCGCAGCAACAGACTGAGGAATTACGCCGGTCGCAACGTGAGTTAAAACAGAGCCTCGAGGAGAAAGATTCTCTGAATCGGCAGTTGATTCAGCGCCTGGAGAATCAAGTCGAGGCTCTGGATGAGTTGAACATAGCGCTCCAGGAGGCGGGGCGGCGCGTGATGATGGAGCGCGAGGCCGAGCGCAAGGCACTGGCGCGCGAGCTCCACGATCAGATCATCCAGGATCTTCTCAGCTACAACTACCAGTTGGAGGAGGCCGAGAGTCGCATCAAGAGTGAGGAACAACAGCAGGAGATCAGCCAGATCCGCAACAACATCCGGCAGGTGGTGGGGAGCCTGCGCCAGGTGTGCAGCGACCTGCGCCCGCCGACGATCGATAACCACGGGCTCCCCGCCGCTATCCGCTCGCTGGTCAGCAAATGGTCCAAGCAAACCAGCATCTCGGTGGAACTGAATATCGATCCAGGGCTCGGCCGGTTACCGGAACCGATAGAGCTCTCCGTCTTTCGCATCATCCAGGAGGGGCTGCGCAACGTCCAGAAGCACGCCGGCGCCTCAAAGGTGAGGTTGAGGCTCCACCGCACATCCAAGGCGAGCTTGCGCGTCTATCTGGCGGACGATGGATATGGGCTGGATGGCCCTCCCGACCTCGCTGCCCTGGCGAAACAGAACCACTTCGGGCTTGTGGGGATCAGCGAGCGCGTCTCTCTGATGGAGGGCTCCCTAAACTTCGGTTCCCCCCCCGAGGGCGGGCTGGAATTGGCGATAGAGATCCCCAGTCCCTATCCGTCTATCCAAAAGCAATAACACGAGTGAGCGCCCTGGCAAACCGCCTGCTAGTCAGTCAAGTTAGGCCTGCTATAATATCGACATGACCAAGAAACGAGTAGTCCTGGCCGACGATCACGCCCTCGTGCGATCCGGAATCCACAACGCGCTAGAGGAACTACCCAACCTGGACATCGTCGCCGAAGCGGAAGATGGCCCTACACTGTGCGCAGCACTGGAGAAAAAACAGCCCGATCTCTTGATCGTCGACGTGAGAATGCCGGATTTCACCCCCTTGAACACCATCCGCCAGATTCGGGAGAAGTATCCCGACATGCATATTCTCGTGATCAGCGCCTACGACGACGACGTCTACGTTCAAGGACTCCTGGAAATGGGCGTCGATGGCTATCACCTCAAGGATCAGCCACTAAGCGACCTCAAACTGGCCGTGCAGCGGGTGTTGAAAGGGAAACGCTGGGTATCCAGCCCACTGCTCGACAAGCTGGTACACTACTCGGGGCAGATATCGCACGTATCCTCACTAACCCCGCGCCAACGCGATATGCTGCGACTGCTCCAGCAAGGCCTAGACAACCAAAGCATCGCCCAGCGGCTCGACCTCAGCATCAAGACAGTCGAGAATCACCTCACCCGCCTGTATCGCCGACTGGACGTCCAGAGTCGGCTGGAGGCCGTGAGCTACGCCAGCGAGCATCCAGAAGTGCTCGGCCTCTCGGCGCACCATACAGCGAAGCGCTCCCCACCACCTCGGACGTCAGTGCCGCCCTCGCAATTCAAGCTATTGTTGGTGGAAGACAGCAACCGCTATCGCGTTCAACTGCATCGCATGATCGGACGCGCCCATCCTCAGGCCATGATCTACGAGGCCGACAATACTCAAGAGGCTCTCCGGATGGATAAATTCTTGGACCTCTCATTGATTCTGGTGGATGTCGTGCTGGGCGACGAGGACGGCATCCGCTGCA
>CAZANJ010000010.1:10926-18378 GCA_964486415.1 uncultured Anaerolineales bacterium | reverse complement strand
GACCCGCAGCCCATCGCCGCCGCCTCCTTGGCCCAGGTGCATGCCGCGACGCTCCCCGACGGCTCCGAGGTAGTGGTCAAAGTGCAGCGCCCCGGAATCCAAAAAACCATCGCTGTCGATCTGGAGATCATCGCCGATGTGGCCCGCTTGTTCCAGGAGCGCACCCCGCTGGGCCGCATCTACGATCTGCCGGCCATCGCGGATGAGTTCGCCGCCACGCTGCGGGCTGAGCTGGACTTTTACCGCGAGGGGCACAACGCCGACCGTTTCCGCGATAACTTCGCCGACGAGCCCTACCTCCACATCCCCCAAGTCCACTGGGAGCTCACCACGGGCCGGGTGCTTGTGCTGGAGCATATGCGCGGCATCAAGATCGACCAGATTGAGGCGCTGGACGAGGCCGGCTATGACCGTCATCGCATAGCGGTCCACGCCGCGCGGATGGTCGTCAAGGAGGTGCTGGAGGACGGTTTTTTCCACGCCGATCCTCATCCGGGCAATTTTATCATCATGCCCGGCGAGGTGATCGGGGCCATGGACTTCGGCATGGTGGGCTATCTGAACCGTCATTTGCAAAACGATCTCATCCGCCTCTACATCGTCGCCGTGCAGGTAGATGTGGAGGGTGTGATCGATCAACTGGTCCGTATGGGAGTGGTGAGCAGCGATGTGGATCGGGCGCGGTTGCGACAAGACCTGAGCCGCTTGCTGCACAAGTATTATGGACTGCCGCTGAAGGCTATCCGCGCCCGCGATGTCATGGAAGAGACTATGCCCATCGTCTTTCGACACCATCTGCGCGTGCCCTCGGAGCTCTGGCTGCTGGGCAAGACGCTGGCGATGATGGAGGGCCTGGGGCTGAAGCTTGATCCCGATTTCGATTTTATCGGCTTCTCCAGGCCGTACGCGCGGCGCTTCATGTGGCGGATGGCACTCCCGCAGCGTTGGGGCGCCAATCTGCTCAAGGCCAGCAATGATTGGGGGGATTTGATGACCCGCCTCCCCTACCTGGGGCTGCAACTGCTGAACCGCGCCGAGCGCGGAGAGCTGGAGTTTGTGCTCGAACACAAGGGACTGGATCAGGCGCTGACGCGACTGGATCGCTCGGCCAACCGCCTCTCGCTGAGCTTGCTCCTGGCCGCCCTCATCGTCGGGCTGGCGCTGGTCATCCCGGCCTTCAACCTGGCCGAACAATTTGGGCTGGTGACGATCTTGGCCGTCATCAGTTTTGTCATCGTCAGCATCCTGGGCCTCTGGCTCATCTTATCCATCTGGCGCTCGCGGAAATGAATTTTATCGGAGTGGAAATTTGATCGAACATCTGCAAGCTATATCGTCGTGGTGCATCCGGCGCTGGGCATTGGCGCTGCTGCTGGCTGCTATGCTCCTGACGCTCTCCTTCGAAGGCCCGCCGCCGGCCAAGCTGGAGACTCAACTGGACCGTCAGCTGGCCGACGAGCAGTTCGATTTCCTCGGCTGGGAGATCAAGGCGGTCTGGGGTAAGCTGACCCACAGCTTGATCGCGCCGCAGCGCTATATGCAAGAACCGGCGCGCCGCGATTTCTTCCTCGACTACCTGGCCAAGGTGGCCGAGGCCCAGCGCCTCGACTGGGAGATACACCAGATCTACACCGACCCAGAGGTGGATGATCCCGAAGCCGCCTCATCGGAGCTGCGGGAACAGCTAGACGAGCTGCGGACGACGATGGAGGATCGCCAATGGCTGGCCGAGGCGATTATGGAGGAGCAAGTGGCCTGTGTCCTGGTCGATGAGGGATTCGGCTTGTTGGGGCAGGAGGTGCCGCCGGTCAGCGCACACTTCACGCCACTCCCATCCATGCTCGTGATCTCCCCGCGTGAGCGCATCGAGCGCATCCATCAGCTCAGTCTGGTGCATGGCCTGGACGTGGCCCGGCAGGAGGCCATTGAGGGGCGGGTGGACACCACCCAAGATGTCTCCTCTCTGGTGACTGCCATCGGGGGCCTCTCCGCCTACCCGTCGATGTTGCTGGAAAATTGGTCCATCAACTGGGTGATCGAGGTGACGGCTCACGAGTGGACGCACCATTACCTCCTCCCGCGCCCGCTGGGCTGGAATTATGATAACTCGCCCCAGGCGCGCACTATCAACGAGACCGTGGCCTCGATTATGGGAGCGGAGATCGGGCGCCGTGTCATCGCCCGCTACTATCCCGAACATCTGCCCCCGGAACCGGAGCCGGAGGATTCTTCGGATAATCCAGATAATGATTCAGAAAATAATCCAGAGGAAGAACCAGCGGAGGAAACCGAGGAGCCCGCTCCCCCGGAGTTCGACTTCCGCGCGGAGATGCGTGAGACGCGCATTCGCGTCGATGAGCTGTTAGCAGAGGGGAAGATCGAGCAGGCCGAGGAGTATATGGAGCAGCGGCGGGAGATGTTCGTCGAGGAGGGATACTACATCCGCAAGTTGAACCAGGCCTATTTCGCGTTCCACGGAGCTTACGCCGACCAGCCGGGCGCGGCGGGGAAGGACCCCATCGGGCCGGCGGTGCGGAAGCTGTTCGAGCGCAGCCCTGACCTACACACCTTCGTCAAGCGGGTGTCCGGCGTCACGACGCTGGAGGAACTGGAGGTGCTGCTGGGCCAATCCGCATCCAACGCATCAGAACCAGCGACACCATCACAATCCCCACACCGATGAGGAAGGTGTAGCGGCTACCAACGGTCTCCCAGACCACGCCGCCGACCAACGGGATGATGACCGCCGCGATGTGATTGATGGTCTGGCCCAGTGACAGGTTGGGCGTGATCTCCTGGGGCCGCACGGCGATTTTCTGGAAATAAGACTGGAGCGCAATGCGGAAGCCAAACAATATCTGATCGGCGATGAACAGCCCGTAGAGCACGGGCAGCGCGGGTATGTAAGCATATCCCAGGAAGACGAAGATGAGGATCAAGAAGTTGAGCGTCAGCGTCCGCCGCTCGCCGAAGCGGGCGATAATTTTGCCGAACTGCCGGTAGAGAAAAGCGCCGATGAGATTGTTAACCACAAACAGGACGGTGATGGTCTGGGCGGCCACGTTGTGCTCCTCCACCAGCAGAAATACGGCGAAGGTAGTGAAGATGTGGCGACGGCTGCCCATCAGGAACTCCATCGCGTAGTAGAGCCAGTATCGGCGGCGCAGCGGCGTGCGCTGCACAGGGTGGATGGAATCGACATCCAGGTCCCGATGATGGGGCAGGAAAGTGCGCCCTCGCGTCCACACCCAAGCCACCACTCCTCCCAGAGCTACCAGCGCCCCGGTGAGATAGAATAGCTTGCGAAATCCCAGCGGCCCCAGGGCCACGAAGACCAACCCGGCCCCCGCAACCGCGGCCAGCGCGTTGAAGCTGCTCAATCGCCCCAGCATATGAGGCGCCTCATCCTCACCGACGAGCTGTAGCAAGACCGATGAACTGCTGGGCATGAAAAAGTGGAAGCCGACGCTCATCACCAGCGTGCTCGCCAGCAGCCCCGCCAGGCTCCCCGATCCCCCTGTCAGCCCGATGCCGACTCCCAGCAGGAGAACGGACAACCCTACAATGCGCATTTCCGTCAAGAGCAGCGCTAGCAACCCCACGGTGAACCCCAGCAGGCCGGGCACCTCGCGGACGGATTGTATCAGCCCCATCTGATCGGCACGCACGCCCAGCTCTCCCACGGCGAAGTTATTGAACAAGGAGCGCCAGATTTGATAGCCGAAGGAGAGCAGGAAATTGGTCAGGATGATGAGGATCAGGGCCGCGCGGCGCTGTGCTGATGTCACGTCCGCCGGATCTGGCGATCCGGCGGGAGCGGGTGAGGGTTTATTCATGTTGCCTCGCGATCACGTTAGCCACCACCGCCTGCCCCAGCGCGAGCCCGCCGTCGTTCGGCGGCACCAGGCGATGGACGTAGACGGTGAAGCCCGCCTCCCTCAGGAGGGGCACCGTCTTCCCCAGCAGGGTGACATTCTGGAAGACGCCGCCGGACAGCGCGACTTCGTTCAATCCGCCCTCTTCCCGCAGCCGCAGGCAGACATCGCGGATCATCAGCGCCAGGCCATTGTGGAACTTGGCGGCGATGACGGCGGGGGGGATGCCGGAGCGCACATCAGCGACCACGGCGCGGATGACGGGGGCGACTTGTAAAACGTATTGCGTAAAACGTAATGCGTCATGCGTCATGCGTCTTGCGTCATGCGTGAGCTCGAAGCGGTAGGCGCCGGTTTCGTCGGGCTGCGTCCTGAGCTTGTCGAAGGGCTGCACTAGATTCTCCAGCTCGATGGCGGCCTGGGCCTCGTAGTTGATCTCCTGGCGCACGCCTGCCAGCGCGGCGACGGCGTCGAAGAGGCGCCCGCTGCTGGAGGTGGGCACGGTGTTCAAATCGCGCTCCAGTTGCTGCTCCAGAACCACGCGCTCGGCGGGGGAGGCGGCTGCCACCGGCAGTAGATCATCCTCCCAGGGGATGCTGGTTGCCCAGAGGTAGGCCAGCGCGATGCGATAAGGCCGCCTAATGGCCGCGTCGCCGCCGGGCAGCGGCATATATTCGAGATGAGCCACCCGCTGGAAAGAGGCATAGTCCATAACCAGGAACTCCCCGCCCCAGATCGCGCCGTCGAGCCCGTAGCCGGTGCCATCGAAGGCCACGCCGATGATGGGCCGCTCGCCCGTCAGCCCGTGCTCCGCCATGCAGGAGGCCACCTGCGCGTGGTGATGTTGGACGGCAAATTGGTTCAATCTTCGAGATTGAACCAATTTAGTTGCGTAGCGGGTGGAGAGATAGCCGGGGTGCATATCGTGGGCGATGATCTCCGGCTCGATGCGGAAGGTGCGCTCCAACTGCTCCACCATCTGCTCGAAGAAAAGCAGCGTCTCGTAGTTCTCCATATCGCCGATGTGCTGACTGAGGAAAGCGTAGCGCTCGCGGGTGAGGCAGAAGGTATTCTTCATCTCGCCGCCCACGGCCAGCGTCGGGCGCACGGGGAAGGGCAGATGGACCGGGTAGGGCGCGTAGCCCCGCGAGCGGCGGATGGGCAGCTCAGCGCCGGCGAAGATGCGCGTGACGCTGTCGTCGCAGCGGGCGTGTATCTCCCGGTCGTGCAGCAGGAAGGCGTCCGCCAGACCGTCCAGCCGCTCCAGCGCCTCCGCGTTACTGGAGGCGATGGGCTCCTCGGAGTAGTTGCCGGAGGTCATCACCAGGGCGATGGGGAATGAAAAATGACGAACTTCGAATGACAAATGACAAATGTCAAATGAAGAATGACAAATGTCAAATGAAGAATTGGGTTCCAGGAGCAGGTAGTGGAGGGGGGTGTAGGGCAACATCACGCCGAGGTGATTGTTGCCGGGCGCGACCGATGCAGCGATGGGGCTATCGGGCCGCTCGCGCAACAAGACGATGGGCCGCTCGCGGGAGGTGAGCAGTTCGCGCTCGCGCTCGTTCACGTAGCAGAACCGCTCCACGGCCTCCAGGTCGAAGGCCATCAGCGCGAAGGGCTTATCGACGCGCCCCTTGCGCTCGCGCAGCTTTTCCACCGCCTCGGCGTTCGTGGCGTCGCAGGCCAGATGGAAGCCGCCCAGTCCCTTCACCGCGACTATCGCGCCGGACAACAACAAATCTCGCACAGCCCGAATCGCCTCCTCGCTGACTCGCTGACTCGCAGACTCGCTGACTCGCAACCAAATTCTGGGGCCGCAGACGGGACAGGCGTTCGGCTGGGCGTGGAAGCGGCGGTCGGTGGGATCATCATACTCGGCCTGACAATCCGGGCACATTTTGAAGGGCGCCATGGTCGTCTTGGGCCGGTCGTAGGGGATGTCCTGGATGATGGTGAAGCGCGGGCCGCAGTTGGTGCAGTTGATGAAGGGATAGCGGAAGCGGCGGTCTTGGAGGTCGAAAAGCTCCCGCCGGCAATCGTCGCAGATGGAAACGTCCGGCGAGATCGGCTGGAACTCGCCGGGCTTGGCCTCGGAATGACGAATGACAAACTTGTCGGGCTCCAGGGTTTGGAGCTCGGTGAGCGGGACATCGGCGATGGTGATCTGCTCGATGCGTGCCAGAGGGGGCGCATCAGTCCGCAGCCGTTGGGTGAATTCCTCCAGCGCGGCGGGTGGGGCGACGGCCTCGATATCGACGCCGGAGGAGCTGTTCAGCACCCAGCCGGAGATACCCAGTTCGATGGCCAGATTGTAGACGAAGGGGCGAAATCCCACTCCTTGCACGACGCCGGTGATGTGGATGGTACGAGCGCGTCTCTGTGGATTTTCCATAGGGCGGCTATTCTACCACGGCTGCTATTCACTGTCCAGATGGGCGGCCCTGGGCAAATCGCGCAGCACACGCTGGATAGCCTGCATCAGAGGCCCTTTCTGCTCATATCCTTGCTCACCTAGCTTGCTTAAACCCAAGTAGATCTTGCGACGACAGCGCCGGGTCAGTCCCATGACGAGGCGGTAGAGCGCCTCACGTCTCGTCTCGATCTCTTCGGCGTCGCTCCAGGTCGAATCGGGCCGGTCGGGAGGGGGCCAGTGGCGGCTGAGCACGTAGGGATGGGTGAGGGGTTGATAGAGCCGCTCCCACCAACCCTGCCCGCCGACGTTGAGCCAAAACTGGTAATCGACTGGGCGGTTGCGGATGATGAAGGTATAGGCCGGAGCCAGGAGCACCGCCTCCTCGAGCTGAGGGCGCCAACTGCGCACATACTGGGCCGCGATCACGCCGTCCTCGACCATCTTGACATATTCCTGGCCTAAAGAAGCCGAGTTGATGTTGAAAAACTCGGCCTCTTCGGTGGCCCAACGGAACTTGCGCATCGACTCGATCAGGTTCGCCGCCACCTCGCCGGCGTCGTAATCCTGATGGAAGCCATACCCGGCTTGCGAAAGCATCTCGCCGAACATGCGGCTCAGAAAGTGATCCGGCGGCTCCCCTTCGCCACGCTGTCCCTTGGCCCCTTGCTTTTGCTCTTCGATCCAGATGCGCAGTTGCTCATACCGCTCGCCCAGCGTGAAGGTCAGCCGTTCCTGCATATCGGTTTTGATGTGGTCGAAGGAACCCAGCGTGGGGAATTCGTCCTGTTTGCGGTAGACAATCTCGGCCAGGAGCTGCGCCCGTACCAAATCCATCCCGTCGATGGCCTGCATAAGGGCATAGGCCACGTCGAAGCGGTCAGGCCGAATTCCCCATTCAGGGCGGGCGATGGCGGCCAGTGTCAGCAAGCAATGAGTGGCCGGTTCATCCCGCAGTGCTCGCGAGGGGCGATGGGATCGGGTCGGAATGCTGCGCTGCTCCAGGCGGGTGGTCAAAGCGAAGCGCAGCGCGTCGCTCAGGAAAGGCGCCAGCACGACGATTTCCCCCGGCGAAGTCCCTTGACTATGCACCAGCTCATCGATCCGCTCCGCAACCCAGTCGAGCATCTGGGGATGGTAACGGCGCAGCTCATACTCCAG
>CAZANJ010000010.1:0-10826 GCA_964486415.1 uncultured Anaerolineales bacterium | reverse complement strand
CGAGCATCTGGGGATGGTAACGGCGCAGCTCATACTCCAGCGCGAGACGCGGATTCCCTCCCGTGTCCTCCCGCCTCGGATGGTGATTCAGGCTGCGTGCCAGTCGATCCGCGAGCGCGTGCATATCGGGCGACATCACAGTCGAAACTTCGGGCGAGGATATATCGAACATGATCCGCTCATCACAAAGCTCCTGGAGCGCATGCGCGCCCTCCGGGTCGGCGCCGAGGAAGCGACGGTAGCCGGCGTTCTGATCATAGATCAGGAGCGCAGAGTTACAGTGAGGCAGCCAGTCGCGCAGCAAGTCGTGAGCCACTGGAGTGTCCTCCTCAACGTTGTCCACGATGAGGTGGGTGTAAGTCTCCAGCAGATAATCCCGGCAGATTGGACGGCTCCAGAGATGAGCGAGGAAGACCTCGACCTGGAGCGAGAAGTCGAGCAAGTTATGGTCCAGACAGTAGCGGCGGAAACGGTTGGCGCAAATCTGGGCCTGTTCGTAGATGCGCTTGTGGCTCTCCTCGCCACTCCAGGCGGCCTTGAGCCGCCGGCCTATATCGGTGTACGGGAATCCGACCACAGCGGCCTTGTTCAGATTGTCGATAATCTGACTATAGAGCCGGTTACGGTCGATGGTCACGCTCTCGAAGTAGCTCTCATCGAGCAGCGGGCGCACTATGCGGGCCATATAATACTGCGCCGTCTCCAGCGTGAGGAAGGTGGGCGGTCGTTCGGGATGGGCAAAGCCGGCCTCCTCGGCGATCATGGGCCAGAAGAGATCGACCATCCGTTGGGCCAGCCCGCCGACGGTGGTGAGAGTCGCCTCGCCGCCAGCGTCGACGGTCGGGCGACGAAGCGCGGCGTAATAAGGAGCGGCCAGTGTCCGCTGGGGTGTGATGACAAGAATGGAGCGGGCCGGGACGCCAAGGGCTAGCAGGTGAAGCAGCCGCTCCACGCCGGCCGTCGTCTTACCGGCACCCGCTGGCCCCGCAAGAAATATCTTGGTCTTCAATGGTCGCTGCACAAGTTCGAACTGCGCATCGGAGAGTGTGTGCTTGTTTGATTTGGACATTGGTGAGTTGAAGTGCTGGTAAAAGTGATAATATTACTGCGATAGGCTACCGTCTCAGTAACCGCTTGTCTTTTCGCCCTGTAACTTCTCTGACCATTAACTATATCACAACACCTTCTCATTGTCCAAGCCAGGGCCAGCCAGGCCCTTCACCATCTGTAAACAAGGAACAGAGTATCAGCATCCTGCTGACATGGTGCAAAAACAGCACCGCTCCATGTTGTTCGCAGAGCCTGGCGGATAAGAAGGTTTGACCAAGACAGGGAATAAGGGTATACTATTCTCAAGGGATGAACGCTAATGTCTTATAATGTAAAAGTGTTCGAACAGGAGACTCTTCGAAGTCTGTGCATCTCTGTGTAACTATGGTCTGAATAGTCACCGCGAAAGGTAAATATGGATCAGAAAGACCTTCTGCAGAAACGCCAAAATTGGGAAGAGACCACTCTACGAGAGACACTCGACCGGCACCCCGAACGGGCCGACGAGTTCATCACCACCTCCAGTGAACCCGTCGAGCGCCTCTACACCCCTCTGGAAATTGAAGGAAGCTACGAGGAAAAGCTGGGTTTCCCCGGAGAGTACCCCTTCACACGGGGGGTACACGCCACGATGCACCGGGGCAGGCTCTGGACGATGCGTATGTTCGCCGGCTTTGGCACCGCCGAGGAGACGAACCGGCGCTTCAAGTACCTGCTGGATCAAGGGCAGACGGGCCTCTCGGTAGCCTTCGACCTGCCGACGCTCTACGGCTATGACACCGACGCGCCAGAGGCGGAGGGCGAGTTTGGCAAATGTGGCGTGGCCGTCTCGTCGTTGCGCGATATGGAAGTGCTCTTCAAGGACATCCCGCTGGACAAGGTGACCACCTCGATGACCATCAACAGCCCGGCGGCGCCCATTTGGGCCATGTATATCGCCGCAGCCGAGAAGCAGGGCGTGCCGATGCACAAGCTCGGCGGCACCATCCAGAACGACATCCTCAAGGAATATATCGCACAAAAGGAGTATATCTTCCCGCCCCGCCCTTCGATGCGCCTGGTCACCGACACCATTGAGTTTGGCAGCCAGCACTTGCCCCGCTGGAACACCGTCTCCATCTCCGGCTATCACATCCGCGAGGCCGGCTCGACGGCGGCGCAGGAGCTGGCCTTCACGCTGGCTGATGGGATGGAGTACGTGCGCTGGGCGTTGGAGCGTGGGCTGGACGTCGACGATTTCGCCCCGCGTCTCTCCTTCTTCTTCAACTGCCACAATGATTTTCTGGAGGAGATCGCCAAGTTCCGCGCCGCGCGTCGCATTTGGGCAAGGGAGATGCGCGAGACCTTCAGAGCGCAAGATCAACGCTCCTGGTGGATGCGTTTTCACACGCAGACGGCGGGCTGCTCGCTCACGGCGCAGCAACCGGAGATCAACATTGTGCGCGTGGCGATTCAGGCTCTGGCCGCGGTGCTGGGCGGCACGCAATCGCTGCACACCAACAGTATGGACGAAGCGCTGGCGCTCCCCAGCGAGCACGCGGTCACCATCGCGCTGCGCACGCAACAAATCATCGCCCACGAGAGCGGCGTCGTCAACACGGTCGATCCGCTGGGCGGCTCCTACGCAGTCGAAGCGTTCACCGACCGCATCGAGCGGCAGGCCTACGATTACTTCGAGCAGATCGATGCTTTAGGAGGGGTGCTGCCGGCCATCGAGGCGGGCTTTTTCCAGCAGGAGATCGCCGACGCGGCCTACCGCTATCAGCGGGAGATTGACGAAAAGAAGCGCGTCGTCGTGGGGGTCAACGAATACGTGGAGGAAGAGCCGATTGAAGTCCCGCTCTTGAAGATAGATCCAGAGGGCTATAAGAAACAGTGCGCCCGGCTGGAGCGGGTGCGAGAGGAGAGGGATAACGGGGCCGTGGGGCAAGCGCTGGACCGCTTGCGCATCGCGGCTCAAGGGACCGAGAATATGATGCCCCACATTTTAGACGCCGTGCACGTCTATGCCACTTTGCAGGAAATTACGGATGTCTTTCGCGAGGTCTTCGGACTATATCGCGAACCGATGATCATCTAGGGTTGGCGGAAACTCCTCATCAGTTTGTGCTCCAAGGGGATCGCCAGATCCCCCTACGAATCCTGTTTTGGAACGGATTTCATCGCGCAGAGCCGGGATCTGGCGATCCCTGATGAGCATAAACTGGATGTTTCTCTCTAGCAGAGCGGGCTCCCACGCCCGCTTAGAGCCTGTTTGAAAATCCTATGACGTAGGGGCGACCCTCCGTGGTCGCCCGCAATTACATCGGGCGGGTACAGAGCCCCGCCCCTACGAAGCGGGTCACGCGCAATCCCAAAGAGCCTCACTTATCCATCACCCCAGCTAACTGATACAACTCCCTGTCGATCTCCTTATGATAAGCCACAGCCTCCTCCAAGGGGGTCAGCGTGATACTGCTCTTGACCCAGCCGACAATGTTTCCCGCCTGCCCGTCCACCAGCTTCTGCACGGAAGCGGCGCCGAGGCGCGTCGCCATGATGCGGTCAAAGGCGCTGGGGGAGCCTCCCCGCTGAACATGGCCCAGCCGCGTCACGCGCACCGAGAAGCCTAGCTCGTCCTTGCGCTCTTGCAGTTCCTGGGCCACAGTGTCGGTCCCCGGCTTCCACCCCTCGGCGACGACGATGATGCAATGGGCTTTGCCCCGGATGTAAGCCTCCTCGACGGTGTCGATAATCTCCTCGATTGGAGTTTCGATCTCTGGACACAAGACCAGCTCCGCGCCGCCCGCGATCCCGCTGGCGAGCGCCAGGTAGCCGGAGTTGCGCCCCATCGTCTCGATGAGGAATGCGCGATTGTGCGACGAGGCCGTGTCCTTGACCTTGTCGATGGCGCCCAGGATGGTGTTGAGCGCTGTGTCAACGCCGATGGAAATGTCGGTGCCGTTGATGTCATTATCGATGGTGCTGGGGATGCCGATGATGGGAAAGTCCATCTCGTGGAGGGCCAGTGCGCCGGTCAGAGAACCATTGCCCCCGATGACGATCAACCCGTCGATGCCTGAACGGTTAAGCATGCGCAGCGCCTTCTTGCGTCCCTGTGGTTCTTTGAATTCAGGGCAACGAGCCGTGCCCAGGACTGTGCCGCCGCGACCAAGAATTCCACCCACCGAGCGGGCATCCATTTCTTTGATCTCGCCGCCGATCAGACCGGCATAACCTCGATGGATGCCCATAACTTCTATGCCCAGATGTATGCCCATGCGCACCACCGCTCGAATGCATGGGTTGAGGCCAGGATTGTCCCCCCCACTCGTCAGTACGCCGATGCGATCCATCATACATAACCTCCCCAACAATGATTTGCGATGCTGATTTAAAAATTTAACCGATTCGAGATGCACAGCGACCAGATGAGCCCTCGGCTGGGACCTCCATTGCTGTATACCACCCAGGTCAGCATGGACGCGGCGCGATACCAGCGAGATACCCGAAGCGTTCCTTGAACTCAAGCAGCGTGAGGTTAGTCTGCGCAGCCATCCGCTTCCAGAGGTCCTCATTCTCGGCATCCTCTGGCTTGAGGCGGATCATGAATTTGTAGGCTGAGCAGTAAGCGAAGGAATCAATGTTAACCTTGCGCACCTTCGTTCGCCCGGTTTCGGGATCCATCATCTCGTTAAACGGCATGGGGACGAAGTCATTTCCCTGAATAGTGATGGTGACGTTAGTGCCACCCTTGAGCAGGTGGTCGACGGCCGCCTCGCCCAAACTGCGGGTATAATCGATGTCAAATGCGATCGGTCTCGCGCAGCGCAGCTCATAACCCAGGTCCTTGCCCGTGATGCGAACGTTTATGCCCAGGTCTCTCAGCTCAGCGCGCAATATATGCGTGATAACGTGTGAGAAGTTTATGTCGGATAGCCGGATGTTGCCATGAGCGTCACGCTCAACGTGTTCCAGGACGTGAAGGTCCTTGGAGGACATCTGCTCCATCACGCCCTCCGCGACCAGGGCCACGCCGTAGGGCTTATCATCGGCCAGGCGAAGGATAAGGGATGAGATCAGGATGTCGGTAATTTCCTGCAAGCGGATCTCGCGATCCCCCCATTCCTCCGGGATCAGCGTGAGCGTTGCGCCGGAGCTTTTCCCGATCCCAAGCGCCAGGTGCCCGGCCTTGCGCCCCATTGTCACCGCTAGGAACCAGCGCTGTCCCGTCAAAGCGTCTTCCATCAGGTTCATCACAAGCTGTGCGCCGAGCTCACGCGCGGTCTCATAGCCAAAGGTGTTGATCTCCTCCGGCAAGGGTAGATCGTTGTCGATGGTCTTGGGGACGTGGACTGTCCTGAGATCGAGCCCCATGTGCTCCTGGGCATATCGAGCCACGCGATAGGCGGAATAGGCGGTGTCATCGCCCCCGATGGCCACCAGATAGCCGACACCGGCCTCGTCCAGCGCCTTTCCGCAAAGCTCCAGAGTCTCGTCTTTCTTCGTGGGGTTGGCCCGCGAGGTGCGCAAAATAGAGCCGCCCTCCAGGTGGATACGGCTGACATCACTGATCTCCAGGGGCTCCCCGACCAATTCTCCCTTCATCAGATGCTTGAAGCCATCGAGAATACCCACGATCTCATACCCATTGACGATTGCCTCAATGGTGGCGGAATGGATCACGCCGTTGATTCCCGGAGCCGGCCCGCCGGATACTAGAATACCGATTTTCTTCTTTCCTTGCTTTTTCATAACCTCTCTCCCTTTCCTGTGGACTTGTTATTCAAGTTGAACCGTCTTCTCTCCCAAAATCTCCTCCAGAGCCTCCACGAGTTCGGGACAATAGCCCGTAGTCTGATTGGGAAATTCCAATTCCACCGCGCCGTCAGCGCCGCCGACCACGCGAATGATGAAATGATCTTGACCCTCCCGCTCGGTCAGCAATCTGTGGGTCTGACGGAGCTTCTCCACATCCCGATCTTTCTCATCACTACGGGCGAATGTCACACGAATGGTGCGCGGCGATGAGACGCCCCGGCCTGAAGCGCTGGATTTTGCCGATTGTGGCCTGGGCGACTCAGTCTCTGGCGGAGGTGGTGGCGGCTGTGGCGGAGGCGGGCTCGGCGCTTGTTTCCTCGGTCGACCATGATCGTTGGGGACGGCCACCTCCTCCGGTGTCTTGACCCAACTACAGAGCAAGTTAGGCTCATCCCGGCGCCCGCTATCGACCTTGCCGTTCACGACCAGGATGCGCTCCGGTTGCCAAAGCTCCTTCGTCTCCTCCCAGACGCGCGGGAAGACGACGACGTCACAGGTGCCATGCACATCCTCCAGAGTCACGAAGGCCATCTCGTTGCCCTTTTTCGTCACGTGACGGTGCACACGCTGCACCATTCCCACGATGGTGGCCTGCTGATTATTCTTCGTGCTCTCGGACAGTGAGCCCGCATAGCAGGTCACCACGTCGTGCAAGCGGTCCAGCACCCGCGTCAAGGGATGCTCGGAGATGTAGACGCCGACCAGGTCTTTCTCCCAGGCCAAGCGTTCCTTTTCCGGCACATCCGGCAGCTCAGTATCCGTGGAGAGCAGCGTCTCCTCGGCTGTCATATGCACGCCGGTCGATTCGCCGAAGAGGCTCATCTGGCCGATCTCCTCCGCCTCGTGCACGCTGGCGCTCAGCCCGATGATGTGGTCGGCGATGGCGAGCAACTGTGCGCGGGATCCGAAGTAACGCAGCGTCCCCACCTTGATCAAACTCTCCAGAGCGCGCCGGTTGACCTGTCGCAGATCAACGCGCTCGCAGAAATCGTTCAAATCTTCAAATGGGCCGCTCTCTTGCCGGGATTTCAGAATGGTCTCGACCGGCCCCTCGCCCACGTTCTTGATCGCGCCCATGCCGAAGCGGATCGCGGGCGACTCTCGGTCGCCATCCGTGTCCTCGCGATCCTCAATAGTGAAATCGATGCCGGAAGCGTTGACATCGGGCGGGAGCACTTCCATATCCATGCGGCGGCACTCCTCAATCAGGTGCCCGATCTTCTCGGTGTTGTTGCGCTCGACGGTCAGGAGCGCGGTCATGTACTCGACCGGATAATTCGCCCGCAGGTAGGCGGTCTGGCAGGTGAGGACGGCGTAGTCAGCGCCGTGTGCTTTATTGAAGCCATACCTAGCAAAATACTCAATATCGCCAAAGATCGCTTCGGCTGCTTCACGAGGTAGGCCACTGTGCTCTATAGCACCTTCGACAAACTTGGAGCGGTGCTTCATAAGGGCTTTTTTCTTCTTCTTTGAAACTGCACGACGCACCAGGTCGGCCTCGCCCGGCGTGTAATCGGCGATGTCAGTCAGGATGCGGATGATCTGCTCCTGGTACACACAGTTGTGGACGATGATGTTATTGGCGACGAAGTTATGCAATCCTTCGACCGTCACATCGTAGACATCTTCAATCCCAACCGACTCGATATTGACAATTTCTTGCCAATGGACATTAACTCGTCGTTGTGTCTCAGGCAAATCAAGAGCTTCGGCCAGAGGTGCGGCGATACGGCTGGCGATGCGCGGGCGTTTCATCGCCTGGGCGTAGAAGTGCTGGCGATCAATCCCATACTGTATCATCAACTGGCGGGCCGATAAATCGGTAGTCGCTTGAACTTCATCGACAAAGGCTTCGCGCTCAATCATAGGTTGAGCTCGCCCCTCACACAATACGTGTTTCTTACCGGTGACCATGAAGGGCTGTATCCAATCGGCTAGCAAGGCAGTATCATAGACGGTTACCTGATAGCTAGTTCGCTCAACCTCCTGCCCCTGTCGATTATGCGCGACATAATTAGCTTCATAGATGGTGCTGCCGATACCGAGTTTCAGAAGCAACGTCTGTACATTCCTTGCTAGCTGTTGTGATATGGTTTTATAATGGCATAGTTTGCGGCCCATATATCCATCGCAATCCCAAAGCGCCGCTAAAAACCAAGCGATATGCTCTGCATCAAGTGTGAAGACAAAATCGGGTACAAATTTCTCATGCGAACGACAACCGCCTGGGGTGGAGCCAGAGGGATGCTTCAGCCCTAGATCACGCAGCCAATACAGCACATCACTAGGAGCATGATAATGTCCCTTCTTCTTGGCAAGCCCCAGTCGTGTCACCCCGCGTGCTTGTGCGATATTGCGACTGATTTTGACATTGGGGAAGCTGTCCAAACACTGCTCGAATGCTGTTAATAGTTTTTCGTCTTTGGAAACAAAGTTAACGGCCGCTACATTACTAATGTCACCATCCGCAATAAGATAGGCCAGCAGGCGCAGCTTTCCGCGATCAAAGGTGTTTCTCTGCGTGATGAGTTCAGTAGGAGTGGCAACGTAGTCTCCCAAGCTGAGTTCTTGGAGTTCACGCCATCCTTGCTCGGTCAACACGCGGTGGTCAGGCGTCAACTTGATCTGAGAGCCGTTACTAAGAGTTACTTCCCAGACCCTTCGTTTCCCATTGCATACCCATTGACTGACGCGCCCCACAGCCATATCCCAGTGCCCATCTATCCCTTGCAGGTAGAATTCACCCTTTTCAACCAATTCATTTATTTCATCCAGGCGATGACGCTTTCCGGTTGCCACGTTGTGGACAATGGCATCTCCACTGACACAAATACCGAAGGTCTCTTCCAGGATCGGCCCCAGGCTGGGATGGCGGTACTCGACCGGCTTCTCGCCGTGCAGGCGGTCGATGTAATCGTCGATGTACTCCATCGGCCCGGGGCGGTAGAGGCTAATGGCGGCGATGATGTGCTCGAAGCGACGCGGCTGCATCTTGCGCAGCGTGCGCCGCATTCCCTGACCCTCCACCTGGAAAACGCCGGTCGTATCACCATCCGAGAGCAGCTCGTAAATGCTGGGATCATCCCGGGGAATGGTGAGCAAATCCAAGTCCACACCATGCCGCTCCCGGATCAGCTTGCAGGCGCGGCGCATCACCGTGAGCGTTGCCAGCCCCAGGAAATCGACCTTGAGCAGACCCTGCTCCTCCAGCTCCGACATCGTGTACTGGGTGACGACGCCGATCTGATCCTCGTCGCTGCCGCTGGTGGGACGCCGCAGGGGAGCATAGTTCACTATCGGCACATCGGTGACGATCACGCCGGCGGCGTGTGTGCTGGCGTGGCGGATGTTCCCCTCGACACTGCGGGCGGTGTCGATCAGCCGCCGGATGTGATCTTGCTCCTCATACTGCTGCTTCAGATCGGGCACGCTTTCCAGCGCCCCATCCAGCTTGACGCCCGGCCCGCCTGGTACCAAATTGGCGACGCGATCCACCTCGCTCAGCGGATAATCCAGCGCGCGCCCCGCGTCACGGATGGCGGCCTTGGCGCCCATCGTCCCGAAAGTGACGATCTGGGCCACCTGCTCGTGACCGTATTTCTCGATGGTGTAGCGGATCAGATCGGCGCGTTGGTCATCGGGATAATCCAGATCGATGTCGGGCATCGTGACGCGCCCCTCGTTGAGGAAGCGCTCGAAGATCAGGTTCTGGTGCAAGGGCTCCAGGTTGGTGACGTAGAGGCTGTAGGCCACGATGGAACTAGCCCCCGACCCGCGCACGTTCCACCAGATGTCCTGCTGCTGCGAGAAGCGGCACAGGTCCCACACGATCAGGAAATAGGTGTCGAAGCCCATGCGGTGGATGATGTCCAACTCATAATCCAGCCGCTCCTCGATTTTCGGCGTGATTTCGGCGTAACGCTCGCGCAGGCCCTTCTCACAAAGATGGCGCAGGTAGGAGTGAGCGTCGTGGCCCTCCGGCACCTTGAAGTTGGGCAGATGATAATTGCCGAACTCCAGCTCGACGTTGCACTGCTCCGCGATGCGCAGCGTGTTCTCCAGCGCCTCCGGCACATCGGGGAAAAGGGCCGCCATCTCATCGCCGCTCTTGATGTAGTAGCTCTCGCCATCCATCCGCATGCGGTTGGGCTCGGTGACCGTCTTGCCGGTCTGAATGCAGAGCAGCACGTCGTGGGCATCGGCGTTCTCGACGTAGGTGTAATGGGCATCGTTGGTAGCGACCAGAGGCACCTCCATCTCGCGGGCCAGCGGGATGAGGCGTTCATTCACCTCGGTCAGCTCCGGGATACCGTGCTCTTGAATCTCCAGGTAGTAGCGGTCCGGAAAGACCTCGCGATGCCAGTTGATAACTTCCCGCGCCTCATCGACGCGCCCATCCTTGAGCAATCGCGCCACCTCGCCGGAGCCGCAGCCGGAGAGCACGATCAGGCCCTCGGAATACTCCGCCAGCACTTCCCTGTCGATGCGGGGCTTATAATAGAAGCCCTCCAACTGGGCGATGGTCGCCAGGCGCATCAGGTTGTGGTAGCCGGCGTTGTTCTGGGCCAGAAGCACCAGATGGTAGGGGCTGCGGTCGAGCTTGTGGTCCCGATCCTGGCGGCTGCGCGGTGCCACGTAGGCCTCCATCCCGATGATGGGTTTGACGTCCGCGGCGCGGCAGGACTTGTAGAACTGGACTGCGCCGTACATCGCGCCGTGATCGGTGAGCGCGATGGCCGGCATGCCCAGCTCCGCAGCGCGCTGGGCCAGTTCCTTGCAACTGCTCAGCCCGTCGAGGAGTGAGTATTCGCTGTGGACGTGTAAGTGGACAAAATTAGTCATCAAGCGGATATTATACCACGCTGCTTGAAGTTGGGAAGTTGATATCCGGCTGGGAAATCGTAGCGGTTCCAAGGCCCTACAGAGGCCACCAGAGGCTTTCTGTGGCATTGGGTGAGTCCATCAACCCCAAGGCG
>CAZANJ010000009.1:0-18875 GCA_964486415.1 uncultured Anaerolineales bacterium | reverse complement strand
AATCGCTTCGAAAACCCAGCCACGCTTCCTATCCGGCACAATTGGTCCAATTGAGCAGGAAATCGCGGAAGCCCTCGTTCGATCCCCCATCACGCTGCACCACGATCAGGCCCGAATCGCGAAAGACAATCCCATACCGGTCGATGTCGAGCTGCGCGAAGTACTCTCTGTATTGCTCACAGACCATGAAGCGCTGATCATAGAGGTTGATGAAAACCACGTCGGGGTCGGGCGGCGGATCGCGCTGAGCGGGAAGGCCGATGATGTACAATCCCTGGTCTGGTGAGCAACGTATTGCAACTTATGCGGGCCAATCAACGTAAACAGAGGGGGGGCAGGCTGATAAGTGCTTCCCCTTTTCTTGGGGATGCGATATAATACCCGTACATCGTACCACACGCGGAGATCCCGATTTCATCCCAACTTCACTTCCCACCAAGAACTTGTAAGGAGAGTGTGACATGAAACATGTTCGCCGATTTCTGTTCCTGATATTGTTATTGTCGGTCATATTGATTCCAACCAGCGCGACCCAGGCCCAAAGCAAATCCCTCTACTGGGACCGCTTCGATGTGAAGATCAATATCCTCCCCAACGGCGATTTCGTCGTCGAGGAGGTACAAGAAATTACCTTCACCAGCGGGGAGTTCCACTTCGGCTACCGCAACATCCCGATGGGCCGACTGGAGAACATCACCGACGTCGAGGTCTGGGAGGGCAACCGCCAATACGGAGAGGGTTACGGCAGTGACTATACCTTCGAGGCCTTCGTGGACGAGGGGAACCTCAACATCAAGTGGTATTTTCCCTACACCTCCAACTCCTCCCACGAGTTTATCCTCCGCTATACCGTTCAGGGAGGGCTGCGCTACTATGAAGACGGCGATCAGCTATACTGGAAGGCGGTATATGCCGACCGTACTTTCCCCGTCTATAAGTCCACCGTCAAAGTCCGACTGCCGAACGGGGCGAGCGCCGATCCTGTGGCCGCTTACAGCACTGAGGCCTCCGTGGAAGGCCAGGGCACCGACACCGTCACCTTCACGGCGCAAGAGACGATAGACGCCGGGCAGGAATTCGAGGTGCGCGTACAGTTTCCGCACGGGATCGTGGGCGGGTCCGAGCCGGATTGGCAGGCGGCCTACGACCGTGAGGCCGAATGGGAGGAGAAATACAAACCGCTGGCCGATCTTGGATTGGGCGCGATCGGTTTACTGGCGCTGATCGGCGGCCCGGTCGGGCTGCTGCTGCTCTGGTACCTGCGCGGGCGCGACCCCAAGGCGGCCCTGCCGGCCGAGTATATCACCGAGCCGCCCTCCAACGACCCGCCCGGCATGGTCGGCACTCTGGTCGACGAGAAGGCCGACATGCAGGACATCATCGCCACGCTGGTCGATCTGGCGCGACGCGAGTATCTCACCATCGAGGAAGAGAAGGAATCGGGCTTTTTCGGCGGGAGCAGCTACGATTTTGTCTTCCGACGCACCGATAAATCCAGCAGCGATCTGCTTTCATACGAACAGCGGTTGCTGAGCAAGGTTTTCGGCTCCAGCACCACAAAGCGCATGTCCGACCTGAAGAACAAATTCTACACAGCCATCCCCGACATCAAGAAACAGCTTTACAAAACCGTGGTAGAACAGGGCTATTTCAGCTCTAGCCCACAGGGCACACGCCGCAAGTATACCGGGCTGGGCGTCGCGGCGCTGATCGGAACGTTCGCCTGTGGAATCCCCGCAATCGTCATGGTCGCGGAGTACAGCGGGGCCGTCGTCTGCCCCTTCGTCGGGATAGGTCTCACGTCTATCGGGATAGCCATCATCGGCCAGTGGATGCCGGTCAAGACGCGCGAGGGCGCGGAGCAGGCCGCCCGCTGGGATGCCTTCAAGCGCTATCTACAGAACATTGAGAAATACACCGATCTGAGTGAGGCCACGAAGCAGTTCGAGAAGTATCTGCCCTACGCCATCGCCTTCGGAGTCGATCGGAGCTGGGTGCGCAAATTCTCCCGCCTGGAGGAGACGGGCCGGGGTTACGTGCCTATGCCGATATGGTACATTCCCACGGGGTATCGTCGTCCACACACCGGCGGGGGACATGGGGTTGCGAGCGCGGGCAATATGGCGGGACAGGGATCAGCCCCCTCGCTTCAGGATATGTCGGATGGTCTGGCCGGCGGGCTGCAGAACATGTCGGACGGACTCACATCGATGTTGAACTCGGCCGGTAGCACGCTGACCAGCAGGCCCAGCAGTTCCGGCAGTAGCAGCGGTTTCTCCGGCGGATTCTCCGGCGGCGGATTCTCCGGCGGGGGTGGCGGTGGAGGAGGCGGGGGTGGCGGCTTCGGTTAGGTCGAGGAACGAAGCAGCGGCGGCTTCCACGCCGACGGATCACGGTTCCAAAATCGCGGGCTTGGGAGCCCGCTCTATCGGTGGATAGATAAGGAGGGCAATATATGAACAAAGGTAAAACGATAGGCATCATTCTCATAGTAGTTGGCATTGGCGTTTGTGTGGTAGCTGGCGCGTGGCTGCTCGCAAGCTCCGCCGGCCCCGAAAGCAACCTGGAGGTTTCAGGAGCGGTACTGGGCCTAGCTATCGCTTTCGTAATCGCCGCGCCTATGGCCGGTATAGGCGCCTATATGCTCATCCGAGGGCAGAAAGAGGCGGCGGAGTTCGCCGAGGTCGAGAAGGAGCGTAAGCTGCTGGGAATGGTACAGACACAGGGCCAGGTCTCCATCCCCGAAGTAGCACTGGAGTTGGACGTCGGGCGGGGCCAGGTCAAAGAGTGGATCTACGATCTGGTGGATAAGGAGCTCTTCGCCGGTTACATCAACTGGGATGAAGGGATGCTCTACTCTCGCAAGGCCGGCGAGATGAAGACTGCGAACAAATGCCCCAACTGCGGCGGGGAGGTGGAGCTGGCCGGCAAGGGCGTGGTTCAGTGTCCCTACTGCGGGGCAGAGATATTCTTGTAAAGGGTTGAGGTTGAGGTTGAGGGTTGAGGTTAAGGTTAAGGTTGAGGGTTGAGGTTAAGGTTAAGGTTGAGGGTTGAGGTTAAGGTTGAGGTTAAGGTTGAGGTTGAGGCATAATAATAGAGATAGGAGGATGCAATATGACGGAGATATATGAGAAAGTAGAGCAAGGACGCACCAAGATGGAGAAAGTGCTGGATTTCATCCCCGGCTGGAAGGGGTATAAGGAACGCCAGATGCGGCGCTCGGCTGATCAGCTTCTGCGCAAGACGATGGCCGATAAGTTGGCCGATCAACGCCGCAAGATCGATGCGGCGCAGAAAGAGCTGATCAATCACGGGCGCTTGGACCTGGTGGATGATCTCGGCAGCGCGGTGACTCAGCTTCAGACATTCGCCGACCGGGTGCGTTTCGCCAGCTACGGCTACGCCGGCATCTTCGACGCCGTGAAGATCAAGCAGGAGCAGTTGGCGCAGATATACGAGTTCGACGCGCAACTGATCGATTACGTGGAACGGCTAGAAGAGGCGACCGGGCAATTGCGGAGCGCGATCCCGAGCGGCGAGGGTGTGGAGGAGGCCATCCGCACCATCCAGGACATCATGAGCGAGGCCAACAGCACATTCGATCAGCGTGAGCATTTGATACTGGAAAGCTAGCCTGGCACGCGCAGTGACAGAGATCTATTGGTTTTAGATAGAACTGAATGGACGCAAGAGGAGGTAAAAAAGAATGGCACGTATTTTCGACGTAGTTGAGTTTGTAGATGAAGCCAGTACGGAAATGGTACACCGCATCCCCGAACGGGGATCGGGTGACTTCCGCACCGGATCCCAGGTGATCGTGCGCGACGCCCAGGCGGCGGTCTTCTTCCGCGACGGGAAGGCGCTGGATGCATTCGGCCCTGGCCGGCACACCATTACCACGGCCAACATCCCCTTGCTGACAGGACTGATCGGCAAGGCGTTCTCCGGCGAGACTCCCTTCAAGGCCGAGGTTTACTTCGTCAGCCTGCGCGAGTTCACCGATTTGAAGTGGGGCACCCCGACGCCGATCACTATCAAGGACCCGGAACTGGGTATGGCGCGAGTACAGGCGCGCGGCTCCTACGCGGTGCAGATCGTGGATCCGCAGCTTTTCGTCAACAAGATCGTCGGCACCCAGAGCCTCTATCGCACATCCAACATTCAGGGCTTCTTCCGCTCGATGATCATCACCAAGCTGACCGACTTAATCGGTGAGATGGGCAAGTCGGTCATCAATATGGCCGGTATGACGGAGGAATTGGTGGCCGGTGTGCGGGCCAAGGCGGCCGAGGAATTCGCCGCGCGTGGCATCACGCTTACCTCTGTCTACGCCGAGTATATCGGCCCCACGGAAGAGACGGCCAAGGCCATCGACGAGCGGGCATCCATGGGCGCCATCGGCGACATGCAGGCCTATATGCAGTTCCAGGCGGCGCGCGGCATGCGGGACGCAGCCCAGCAGCCCGGCGGTGGAGCTGGCACGGGGATGGGATTGGGCGCCGGAGTGGGCATGGGCGCGGCTATGGCCCAGATGATGTCACAGAGCATGCAACAGCCCCAACAACAACAGCAACAGCAGCAGCAAGCGCCTCCCTCAACCCAAGGCCAGTCTCAGACGGCTGCGGATATTCAAGCCACGCTGGACAACCTGGATATGCGGTTGGCCGCGGGCGAAATCAGCGAGGACCTCTACAATAAACTATACGCCAAATGGGAAGCTAAGCTGAAGGGACAGGGATAACAAATCGGGGCGGCAGGCCCCAGCGCAGGTGCGCTGGGGCCTTACTTGTTGTCTCTGCGAAAAGTTGAGGCGAGAATCAGCCTCACTGGTAATTTCCATCGGCTGTGCTAAAATAAGCTTCATATGCGCATTGATTATGGCATGAGGTAAACACATAGTGGATACAAACGCTCCTTCAGCCCCCCGGGAAGCCCCAGAGATTATTCCGCTAATCTGGCGTATACGGATCGTGGCATTTACGCTTGGTATAGCAGTAGTTCTTATGGCAGGAGCTGCCTTGCCAGCCTGGCGCACGATGCAAACCCCCTTTCTCGGCATCCTCACAAAACCCACCCTGGTCGTCGAGGACGTAGGCAACCCTGACTGGCCTGGTTATAAGGCTGGCCTTTCACCCTTTGATGTGATAGTTACGCTCGACGATCAACCACTGACAAGAACCACCGCGTTGATGCATAAGCTGAGGCAGTATCAACCCGGCGACGTGGTCACACTGACTGCGCAAACCCAAGATAGCGCAATGCGCGATTTCAGCGTGCGCCTGATTAACTTTTCACCCAAGGAACTGTCCAAATACTTCATCTTGCCCTACGTTATGGGGCTACTCTATCTGGGGATCGGCTTCTGGGTCTTTTTGATGCAAAAGCAAAATTCAGCAGGACAGGTATTTGCAATGCTGTGTGCGATGGTCGCGCTGAGCTCGGGGCTGCTTTACGACACTTGGACCACTCATCTCTTTCCACGTTTGTGGATCACGGCCATCTCGCTGTCCGGCAGCGTTCTCGCCCATCTGGCCCTGGTCTTTCCCCAACGAGTGCGATTTTCTAATCGATTTCCCATTCTTAGGTATCTGGTCTACGTGCCAGGCGTAGCCCTCACCATCGCCAATCAATTCACCATCTTGAATTTCAACGCGCCCCTGGCCCACATCACCGTCTGGCGCATGACATTTGTCTTCATTGGCGGCAGCATCCTCGCCACCCTGGCGATGATGATCTACCGCTACCGCTATTCCGAATCCCCTGTAGTGAAAGCTCAAGCGATCACCATCCTGTGGGGTAACCTGCTGGGCTTTGGCCCAATCGCTATCTGGGCGTTCATCAACTCATACGGTGGAGCAGCATTCTCACCCTCGCTCATTCTGCCCTGGATGATCCTGTTCCCCCTCTCCATCGCCTACGCCATCCTTCGTTATCGGCTGCTCAACATCAACACGGTATTCAGCCAAGGCGTTGTCTACGTATTATTGAGCGCCATCATAGTGAGCAGCTACTTCTTCCTGCTCTACCTGATCAACCAGGTGCTCGGCTTGAAGTTGCAGGCCAGCAATCCCATCTCCCTCGGCATCTTTATCTTACTCTGGACCTTGCTCCTGGCCCAGGTCTGGAGCAAAATTGAAACCGCTGTAGATCGCGTCCTTTTGGGCGAAAAAACGGTCGACCGCCGCGAGATCGTGCGCAAATTTGCCGATCGATTGACCGAGATGGTTGAGATGTCAACCCTCCTCGACGCACTACAAGGGACACTCCAAAAAGGCTGGCAACCAAAATCAGCCGCTCTCTATCTTCACGACCCACAGCGGGCATGTTATGCACCACATGGGATCATCGGTGAAGACCTCCCATCGATAACATTCGCCTCGGAAGGCCGACTGACCCATAAAATGTTGGAGCAGCGAGAAATCGTCTATCTATACCATGATCGCCCTCTGCCACCCGATCTAGTTCCGGAGCATGATGCACTGGAGGAACTGCGACCTTGCCTCTTCATCCCAGTACCTGACCACGGCTGGCTCACACTAGTCACTCAGCACAGCGATGTGAACTTCACACCGGACGATCTGGGAATGCTGGAATCCCTGGGCTCCCACGTGGCGCTGGCGCTGGATAAAGTGCGCATGGTCAGCGATTTGAAGCGAAGAGTGGCGGAGATGGACGTCCTGCGCTGGGTCGGTCAAGCGGTTAATTTCGCCATGGACGTCGACGACCTGATGGAACTGATCTACACTCAGACCAGCCGGGTGCTCAACACCTCAAATTTCTACGTCGCGCTGTACAATCCAGAGAAAGATACCCTCTCCTTCGCTTTCTACATCGAGGAAGGTGAAAGGCGCTATCCAGAGGAGGAATGGTCAGCCAATATGGGCCTGACGGGTAAGATCATCCACACCGGGCAGCCCATCGTGACCGAAGAGTATATTGAGGAATGTCGCCGCCAAGGCGTCTCCCCAGGCGGGCGACCAGGGCAGGCTTGGATGGGCGTCCCGCTCAAAGCCGGGGATCAGATCATCGGCGTGATGAACGTCTCCAGCTTCGACCCCGCCGTGGTCTATACCGAGGAACAGTTAGAGGTTTTCTCCGCCATCGCCGACCAGGCCGCGGCGATCTTGGACAAAGCCCGCCTCTACCGCGAGATGGAGGAACGCACCCAGCAACTGGCCGCCATCAACGAGGTAAGCAACATCATCACCTCGACACTGGATCTACAAACAGTGCTGAACTTGATCATGGAAAAAGCGGTCGAACTCATCCAGGCCGAAGCTGGATCACTGATTCTGGTCAATCAGGATACGGATGAGCTAGTCTTCCGAGTAGCGACCGGCCCAAGCTCAGCCGATCTGGCGGGCACCCGTCTCCCATCCGGCACCGGTATAGCGGGCCGCGTCGTCGAAGGGGGAGAATCAATCATCGTACGCGATGCGCAGAGTGATAAGCGCTGGTTCCGAGATTTAGACGCCGAGTTCGTGACTCATTCCATCATCGCCGTACCGATGGTGAGCCGCGAAAAAGTGATCGGCGTGATTGAATTGCTCAATCGGCGCGACGGGGCGCCGTTCGATGAGGATGATGAAAATCTGCTGACCGCCTTTGCCTCCAACGCGGCCATCGCGGTCGAAAACGCTCGGCTCTTCACGCGCACCGATCAAGCGCTCGCCGCCCGCGTGGAGGAACTTTCGATGATGCAACGCATCGACAGAGAGCTGAACGCCACGTTGGACTACGAGCACGTGATGAACCTGACGCTAGATTGGGCACTGCGAACGACGGGAGCCGACATCGGTCTGCTGGCCGTCGTCGTCGAGACCGAAGAGGGCGAACGTGGGCTACGCTTCCTCGCCAATCGGGGATATCCAGAAGACATAATCTCAAATCAACAGGATGAGCTTTGGCCGCTGGACCGGGGCATCATCGGAAGAACGGTACAGACAGGAGAGGCGTCTTTGTTGGAAAGCCTGGAGGAAAACACCGACTATCACGCCTCCGCGCCCGACATAGTGGCTCAGTTGACCGTCCCCATCAGACGAGAGGACGAGGTGATCGGCGTTGTCGCGCTAGAATCATCCGAGAAAGGAAAGCTCAATCAAGATGAGTTAGAGTTTATCATCCGGCTGGTAGATCACGCTGCTGTAGCCATCGAGAACGCCCGCCTCTTTGAGCAGGTCCGCCGCGCCAACCAGGCCAAGACCGACTTCATCTCCTTCGTATCCCACGAACTGAAGCAACCTATGACTTCAATCAAGGGCTACACCGACCTGCTGCTCAAGGGTCAGGGTGGCGAACTGAACGAAGCTCAGCGCAGCTTCCTCAACACCGTGCAAGCCAACGTCGATCGTATGCGCACAATGGTCAGCGATTTATTAGACGTGTCGCGCATTGAAAGTGGACGCATACGGCTGGATATCGGCGTGGTCTCCCTCACACGCGTAGTCGAAGATGTGCTACGCACGACGCGGGGCCAGATCAAATCCAAGAAACAGACGCTAGAGGTAGACATCGAGCCCGATCTGCCCTTCGCACAGGGTGACCAAGATCGCCTGGTGCAGGTCTTGACTAATCTGGTGAGCAACGCTTACAAATACACGCCAGAGGACGGGAACATCACGGTGAGTGTACATCGTTGCTCGAACGGGGCGGGAAGCGATCAAGCGGATCAGTTTATCCGCTGCTCCGTCTCCGACACCGGGATTGGCATTTCGCCCAAGGATCAGCAACAGCTTTTCACCAAATACTTCCGCGCCAACGACCCATCAGTGCGAAGCGTACCCGGCACCGGACTGGGGCTAGTGATCGCCAAAAGCCTGGTGGAGCTACAAGGCGGCGAAATCTGGATCGAAAGTGAAGTGGGCGAGGGCAGCACGTTCTCCTTCACCGTCCCAGTGGCGCTACAGGCACAATAAGTGCAATAGTGATAGACCGTTTCCTCAAACTCGGTGGTTCACTCATCACCGACAAGGCCCGCGCTTATACCGCCAAACACGAAACTATCGCTCGCTTAGCCCATGAAGTGGCCCAGGCCCTGGAAGCCGCCCCAGACATGAGCCTGCTCATCGGCCATGGATCGGGATCATTTGGTCATTGGGCTGCCGAGCCCTACGACACGCGCGAGGGAGTGCATACGCCCGCTCAGTGGCGCGGCTACGCCGAGGTGGCCGCGGCCGCAGCACGCCTCAACCGCATCGTCGCCGATGCCCTCCTTGAAAGAGGCGTGCCCATCTTGAGCCTCCAACCCTCCGCCTCCGCCCACTGCCATGATGGCAAACTAAGCTACCTGGACACCTACCCAATCCACCAGGCGCTGTCCCAAGGTCTGGTGCCGCTGGTCTATGGCGACGTTGCCCTGGACGAAACACGTGGCGGCACCATTGCCTCGACCGAGGACATCTTCTTCTATCTAGCGGAGGAGCTGTACCCCACCCGCGTGGTGCTGCTGAGCAAAGTGGAAGGCGTGCTGGATACCGCGGGCAATGTGATTCGATCCATCACCACGGACAGCTACCCCACCTGGCGAGAGACACTTTCTGGTTCCGCCGGGGTGGATGTCACCGGCGGCATGGCGGATAAAGTGGCGCGCATGGTCGATCTGGTGCAACGCCAGCCAGAGCTGAGCGTGCACATTCTCTCCGGCGCGCGGTCAGGGCTGTTGAAACGTGCGCTACTTACGGAAGAGAATGACAAAGTCTCGGGCACACGGATTACAGCGCGATGAGCTCAGCGCCAAGCCAAGAATACATTGACACAACCGCCCTACCTGATATAATTCTACTTCGTGACACGGCTGGGTAAAAGCGTGCATCACCGGCGACAGGAGCCCTGCCCTCACTTGCCCGCCCGTCGGGAGCCATTGTCGGGATCAAGGAGGAGGGCTCTCTTGACGTAAATCCGCCAGCGGCGCCACTTTTGCCCTGATGTATCGGAAAACTTTATCGCACCGAAAGGAAAACTTATGAAGAGACCTGAAACCTGGCGTCTCGTCGTCATCATCTTCGTCGCACTGATCGCGTTGTACGTCGACCTCAACATTGAACATCCAGACTGGATTGAGAATCAGATCTTCTGGCAGCAAGCGGGCCATCGGGACATCGCGCTGCGTTTGGGGCTGGATCTACAAGGCGGGCTTCAAGTATTGCTGGCGGCCGATCCGCCGAAAGAGCAAGAATTCGAACCAGGCTCGATGGAGACCGCTCGTCGCATCGTCGAGAATCGCGTCAACAGCCTGGGGTTGACCGAGCCGGTTGTACAGGCGCAAGGGGAGCGCCGCATCATCGTCGAGCTGCCAGGCATCGAGAACCCAGAACAAGCGGTGGAGACGATCAAAGGCACCGCTCTGTTGGAGTTCGTGGATGCCGGGTACAGTCCCCTGATGCCCGACACACTGATCACCACCACGCTGGGCGGGCCGGAGCTAACCGCTACCGAGGGAATCACCTCCGATCTATCCTTCGAGCCGACCCCGGAGCCGTCCATAATAGCCGAGCCGACCGCCGAGGCCAGCGAAGCCGTAACGCCCGCACAACAAAGCGGTGAGCCAGTGGTGTATGAAACCATCCTTACCGGGGCCGACCTGAGTAACGTGGGCCTAGACCGCACCCAGCAAGGCAATTACATCATCCCCTTCGAGTTAAATCAGGACGCCGCCCAGATCTTCGCCCAATACACCGGCTCTCACGTGGGCCAGTATCTCTGCATCGTGCTGGACAAGCGCATCATCTCCTGCCCAACGATCAGGGAGCCCATTCCGGGGGGGCAAGGCTCCATCTCCGGCCAATTCACCTTCGAGGACGCACGCCAACTGGCGATCCAGTTACGCTACGGCTCGCTCCCCATGCCTTTGCGCGTGGAGAGCTTCAACCGCATCGGCGCGGAGCTGGGCAACGAATCGGTGCAACGCTCCATTCGCGCTGGCGTGATCGGTCTGGCCGTGGTGCTGCTCTTCATGCTGATCTACTACAGGTTGCCGGGCGGCCTGGCCGACCTCGCGCTGATCATTTACGTCTTGGTCAACTTTGCGCTCTACAAACTGGTGCCCATCACTCTCACGCTACCCGGCATCGCAGGCTTCATCCTTTCATCCGGTATGGCTGTGGACGCCAATATCCTCATCTTCGAGCGCATGAAGGAGGAGCTCCGGCGGGGAAGGAACTTGATGGCGGCAATTGAGATAGGCTTCACCCGCGCATGGCCCTCTATCCGCGATGCACAGTTGGCAACGCTCATCATCTGCGCCATACTATTCTTCTTCGGCACCAACTTCGGCGCCAGCATCGTCAAGGGCTTCGCCATCACACTGGCCATCGGCACCGTCGTCAACGTCTTCACAGCCGTGTTCGCCACCCGCACCTTCGTGCGCCAGGTGGCCACTGCGGCCCAGACGTGGATCTCCGAGCGCAGTTGGTTGTTGGGGGTATAAATGTTTAATATCGTCGAAAAACGACGTTGGTACTTCATATTCTCCGCTTTCTTGATCGCGTTGAGCATCGGCGCGATGGTCTTCTCCTTCGTGAAATTCGGGCAGCCCCTGCGGCTAGGCATCGACTTCACCGGCGGGAGCAAGTTCGTAATACAGTTCGAGAAAACGGTCAGCGAGGATGACATCCGCGCCGTCTTCACCGCTAATGGAATGGATAACGCCATCGTGCAGCGGCTGGGTGCGCCGGAGGAAAACACCTGGCAAGTGCGCACCCGCAAGGTCACAGCGGGCGAGATCGACCGCTTGCTGACCGTGATGGAAGAAGAGGTAGGACAGATCAATTGGGACGCCCTGGACTTCGACACGGTGGAGCCAGCAGTGGGCAACGAGGTGACCCGCGCCGCCGGGTTGGCCATCCTGGTCGCATCCGTGATCATCGTGGCATTTATGTGGTTCTCCTTCCGGCGTGTGCCTAACGCCTTCCGCTATGGCGTCTGCACCATCGCGGGGATGTCACATAACTTGATCATCGCCGTCGGCTTCTACGCGCTGATGGGCATCGTCGCCGGGTGGGAGGTGGACGCGCTCTTCCTCACCGCCATCCTGACAGTGATCGGCTTCTCGGTGCAGGATGTGATCGTCGTCTTCGACCGCATCCGTGAGAACATCCCACGGCATCGGCGGGAGCCCTACGAGACAGTGGTCAACCGCTCCATTCTGGAGACCATCCACCGTTCTCTGGCCACTCAGCTCAATGCGATGTTCGTGATGGTGGCCATCATCCTCTTCGGCGGGACAACGATTAAACCCTTCATCGCCACCCTGCTGGTCGGCATGATCAGCGAGACCTATTCCGCCATATTCATCGCCGTGCCGCTGCTGGTCGTCTGGGAAAAGGCCGCCGATCGCCGCGCTGTAGCACAAGCTACAGCCTAAGACACTCAAGCTACACAGAAGAGACCAGGTTTTGCCGCTTCGCTTACGGGAAAGCCTGGTTTCTTCTCTCCAAAATCTTGCAAGGACCGATATGGCCGATGAAACCATCCTCATCGTCGAAGATAGTCCACTGAACCGCAAGCTCGTAGAAACAGTGCTCAGCCCCCACGGCTACCACCTCCTGGATGCGAAAAATGGCGAAGAAGCCATTGAAGTTGCCACACGCGAACACCCCGATCTCATTCTGATGGATATGAAGATGCCTAAATTGGATGGATACGAAGCCACCCGCATCCTGAAGTCGCGCCCCGATATGGCAAACGTGCCCATTGTGGCCCTCACCGCACACGCCATGGAGGAAGAACGGGAACGAGCCATTCAATCCGGCTGTGATGGATATATAACAAAACCGATCAATACCCGCACATTCCCCTCCCTAGTAAGACAATACCTGGATCAGTGAGCTAATAGCGATGTTCCTAAAACGGCCACGCTTACCCAGCTTGAATAGCAAAGATTGGCTCAGTCTTGCGAGCTGGCTCTTGTATGCCGTGCTCTTCAGCCCCCTCTACCACATCATAGGACCGTCCGCTGTCGCGCTGGCGACATTGCCCCTGCTGGCAACCGGGGGACGAACGGGGATCTGGGGCGGAATAGCACTCGGCGCCCTCACTTTTCCGCTCAACCTGCTGCTCCTAAAACTCACCGGCAAGAGCGCCCACGCATTGCTGAGCACCAACGGGCTGGTTGGCTCAGCCCTACTCCCGCTAATCGGCGGGGCTATGGGGCGCATGCACGAGTTGAGCGAGCGGGCCAAGCAAGCCGCCGTCCAACGCGAACGAGCGGAAAACGACACATCCGCCTTGGCCGAGGAGTTCAAGCGCACGGTTCAAGGGCTCCACAACCAGGTCTTCCGCTATCGCCGACGTGAGGACGGCGAGTTCATCGCTACCCTAAGCGAGGGAAAGATGGCGGAAGCCTTCGGCTCCACAACAGAACAGGTAGCCGGCAAGACGCTGCGCGAGATCGTGGGCGAGGAAAAAGCCTCCGAGTTCTACCCCTATTACGAACGCGCATTCGCCGGCGAAACGGTGAAATATAAAAGCGAGTTCAAAGAGAGACATCTCATCACGACGCTCTCGACGTTCAACAGATCGCCGGATGGTTCAGTAACCGAGATTATCGGATCGGTGGAGGACATCACCGAGCGCAAGCGAGCGGAGGAAGCGCGGGTCCATCACCTGCAAGAGATGGCGACTCTGTACGCCGTCTCACAAGCCCTGGGCTCCTCGCTCGAACTCGACGAGATTCTGCACGAAGCTCTCTCACGCACGGTGGATATGCTGGATGTCACGGGCGGGCTAATCGCCCTGAAGGAGAAGGACGGCGACACCCTGAAGCTGTTCAGTCACATAGGCATACCAGAATCCCTGATCGAGGCAATGGAGGAGAAAACGGAGAGAACGCTATGCGAGGTCGTCTATGACCAAGGACAATTGATGAGCCTGGATGATCTGCGGGAAGGAGCGCCGATCGCCGTGGGTATGCACCTTGCGGCAGGGCTACGCTCCTACACAGGGATCCCCATCATCCACAAAGGAAATATGCGCGGCGTCCTAGGCCTCTTCAACACCATGCCGCATCACCTCTCCAAGAGCGACCACAATTTGCTAACGGCCATCGGTCAACAGATCGGCGTGGCGGTGGAGAATGCCCGATTGTTCGAGAAGACCCAGATTGCACTGGCCGAAACACGCACCCTCCATCACGCTACCCGCTCCTTGATCTCCCATGAGAACTTATCCGAAATGCTGCAAACCGTAGTAGACAGTGTAGTAGAGGCACTAGCGGCCGACCGGGTCACTCTGATCACGCTGGATATGGAGGGAAAGCGAATTACTCATTTCGTGAAAGGCGGGCCGGGGGCCGATCAGGTGATGACCGTTTCCTTCGAGGAACTGTGGGATGGACTGACTGGCTGGGCGCTGCGCAACCTTCAACCAGCCTTGTCATCCAGCGACACATTGGACCCACGCGAAAGCCCAGAGGTGCAACGTCGCCGCGCGGAGACAAATTGCGGGGCCATCATCGTGGCGCCGCTGTTTTATCGGGGAAAAACACTGGGCACGGTGACGGCCATCAATCGCCCAGACCAGCCGGACTTCACCCAACACAATGTAGACTTGATGACAGCCTTGGCCAACCAGGCCGCCGCCGCGCTGGAAAACGCTCGCTTGCTCCAGGAGACACAACGACGCGCGGTACAGTTAGCCGCCGCCGCCGAGGTTTCCCGTCACGCCACCGCTATCCTCGACGTGGATCGATTGTTGAACGTCTCTGTCGACCTGATCGCCGAGCAATTCGGGTTCGGGCGCATCGGCATCTTCCTGATAGAGGAAGTGACTGAAGAACTTTACGCAGCCGCCGCCACTGACCAACTTTGGGAATACATCCCAGAGGATTACGGCCAGCCGATGGGAAAGGGCGCGATAGGCAAAGCAGCGGCGACAGGTGAAACAGTCTGCGTGAATGACGCTAGCCAAGACCAAATTGCATACGCGGAGAGAAAGTGGTTGTCCACTTCCTCTCTTTCAATCCCCATCCAGTTCGGAGGCATGGTGATCGGCGTCTTGGAGGTAGAATCGGACCTCGTCAATGCTTTCAGCGAGAGCGACCAGGCCGCTCTGAAAGTGATCGCCGACCAAATCGCCAGTGCCATTCAGAACGGACACCTGTTCGAGGAGACAAAGCGCCGCGTGCGCGAACTCCAGATGCTCCACGAAGTGGGGCTGGCCGCCGCTTCCAGCATTCACCTGGAGGACACACTGCATGCCGCCGCCAGCGCCCTTTCGGATGAAATGGGAGATGTGCAAGTGGCGCTCATGCTGCTCGATCCGCAAGACGGCAGCCTGCATATGACCTCCCACGCGGGCTATTCCTCGGACGAGATGAAGAAAACAAGTTTCCAATCAGGGGAAGGCGTTACCGGCTGGGTGGCCCAACACGGCGAGCCGATGCTGGTGCGCGATGTACACCACAATCCTCACTACCTAGAAGTGAGTCCCAGCATCCGCTCCGAACTGTGCGTGCCCCTAAAATCAGAACAACAGGTGATTGGCATCCTCAACGTCGAGAGCCCTCGCATCGATGCTTTCACCTATGACGACCAAAGGTTATTGACCACACTGGCAAATAACCTGGTCATTCTCATCGAACGGGCGCGGCTATTTGAAGAGATAGAGGAAAGCAAATCCATCCTGGAGCGCCAAGCGAAAGATTTAAGGACTCTCTACAAAGTGGCAGCAGACGGGGCCACCGCGTTAAACCTAGACAATATTTTGCAGCATAGCCTGAACACATTACAAGAAGCGCTACAACCCGATGACATCGCGATTTTGCTCGTGGAGCCGGAGACGGGAGAGCTCATCATCCGAGCTTGGGTCGGCTTCCCTGGTGGTCCCAAGCTGATGCGACGGGAGGTTGGCGTCGGCATTCCGGGGTGGGTAGTTGAGCAGGGCGAGCCGGTGCTGGTGGACGATGTGCGTCAAGACGAGAGATACCACGCCTGCGACGCTGAAACCCGCGCTGAGCTATGTGCGCCACTCCAGGTGGGGGAGCGAATCATCGGGGCACTTAATCTGGAAAGTCGAGAAGTGGGCAAATTTGACCAGGATGACCTGCGCCTCGTATCGACCCTGGCGGGCAACCTGGCGGTACTGATTGAACGAGCGCGGCTCTTCAAGGAACTGAGCAATGCCCGCACGAAACTCCAACAGCGGGCAGAAGCACTAGAGAAGGCCAACGCGCGGCTTAAAGAACTGGACCGTCTCAAGAGTCAATTCCTGGCCAGCATGAGCCACGAACTGCGCACGCCGCTCAATTCCATCCTGGGCTTCTCCGAAGTTATGCTGGACGGGCTGGTGGGTGAAGTTCCTTCCGAGCAGCAGGAATGCCTAGAAAACATCCACTCCAGCGGAGAGCACCTCCTCGCCTTGATTAACGACATCTTAGATCTCTCCAAGATTGAGGCCGGGCGCATGAATCTGGAACTGTCGACATTCATAGTATCCGATCTGATTATGGAGGTTAAGGCCACAATCCTGCCGCTGATTGAAAAGAAATCACAATCTCTAAACGTGGAACTGCAAGAAGACCTACCGCCTCTGACCGCCGACCATATTCGCATTCGACAGGTTTTGCTAAACTTGCTCAGCAACGCCTACAAATTCACCCCAGTGGGAGGGGAGATCACACTCGCGTGTCGCCCGACTGATTCGGCAGGCATGCTTTTCTCAGTGAAAGACACCGGAATCGGCATAAAACTAGAGGAACAAGAGGCGATATTCGAGGAGTTCCATCAAATAGAGGAAAAATACATCCAGGAAGTCTCGGGCACCGGCCTGGGGCTGGCTATCAGCAAGCGATTGGTCATGATGCACGGGGGCAACATCTGGGTCGAGAGTGAGTACGGACATGGAGCGACTTTCTCATTTCTTTTGCCACTCGGAGGGCCACCGGTACAAGAACCGCAGACAGATGCCCAAGTTTAATGTATGGAGCTAATATGAAAGATTCTGCTTTGTTGAACTTAGATGACATATGGGTGAAACGACCGGGCGCAGAGGTACTGAGAGGAGTCGATCTAGAGGTCCGACAGGCTGAGGTGCATGTGCTGTTGGGCCTCAACGGTTCGGGCAAGACCAGCCTGGCGCTAGCCCTGATGGGCGCCGAGGGCTACAAACCGGAACAAGGACACATCCTGTTCGACGGAGAAGACATCACCGAGCTATCGATGACCGAGCGAGCACATCGGGGATTGACATTGGCCTGGCAAGCGCCGGCCCTTTTTGAAGGACTTTTGACGGCCGATTACCTGGCCCTAGGGATGGAAGAGCCATCGCGAGAACGCATCGAGGAGGCATTGAAAGCAGTGGCGCTTTCACCCCTGGCCTACATAGGACGCACAGTCAACCACGCTCTCTCCGGAGGAGAGCGCAAGCGCATTGAACTGGCAGCGGTCTACGCCATGCGGCCCCGCCTGGCCATCCTCGACGAGCCCGATTCGGGCATCGACGTGCTCTGTATTGAAGACATCATCACCCTGATACATAATATGTCCGCCGAGGGCACGTCCGTCCTGCTGATCACACACCGTGACGAGATGGTGAGCGTTGCAGACCGAGCGTCGCTGATGTGCGCTGGCGCGATCGTCAAGACCGGCACGCCGAGAGAGGTACGTGATTATTTCGCACAGCGCTGCCGTCCACACGGCGACTTGCTGGGCAACCAGCCCTGGGGCGAGGAGGCCGGTGGCACCTATCAGCGCGTCGTCACAGAGGAAGGATATGATGAATAAGCATACCGCGCCATCCACCGGTCGCTCCCTCCTGGGAGAGCGTGACCCGGCCTGGGCACGTGAGTTTGAGTCCATCCTAGAGGCATATGAGCAAGCCGGCGGCAAGTCTGACATCTTACAGTCATCGCGCGTCGCCAGCGCCGTCATCAATGCCAACCACGTCTTATCCGTCCACCAGGTCGAGGGAGTGACCATCGACGCTCAGGAACAAGAGAACGGCATCCGCGCCCATATCACCGTCGCGCCGGGCACGAAGATCGAGCACCCGGTGCATCTCTGCTTTGGCATGGTGGCCCAGGAAGGGCTACAGGAGATCAACTCCGAGTTCGATATCGGAGCCGGGGCAGAAGTGGGCTTCCTGGCCCATTGCACTTTCCCCAATGCGGTCGAACTCAAACACGTGATGGAGGCCCAGATTCACATCAGATCGGGGGCCACGATGCGTTACAGCGAGAGCCATTACCACGGCCCTAATGGCGGCGTCGAGGTTTTGCCCACCACACACGCACAAGTAGATGAAGGCGGGCGGCTGGAAAGCGAGTTCAACCTGGTGCAAGGCCGTGTGGGCCGTATGAAGATCGACTTCGAGGTGGATGTGGCCGAACGAGGCGTCGTCGAATTGACGGCCAAAGCCTACGGGTCAATCGATGACGAGATACACGTGAACGAGACAGTGCGGCTCAACGGCGAAGGAGCACGGGGATTGACCAAAACGCGCGTCGCGGTGCGTGATCGGGCCAACAGCGAAATCTACACCACGGCGGAGGGAAATGCCCCCGGTGCGGTTGGTCATATGGACTGCACTGAGATCGTGCGCGGGAAGGCGACGGCGCGGAACGTGCCCGTAGTCGTCGTGCGCAACGACCGCGCCCGTGTGACCCACGAAGCAGCCATCGGAAGCGTGGGCAAGAAGGAGATGGAAACCTTGATGGCCCGCGGCCTGGACGAAGAGGAAGCCGTGGACATCATCATCCGCGGCATGCTAAAGTAGAGCCTGGTATCAAGCCGCCCAAACCACCCAGTATATCGTCATATGGGTGGGCACAAGGCTAGCCCCTACTTGCCGATATACTCACATCGTGGCATAATAAGAATTTGCAACACGTGGTCCGAGCTAAGAGAGTAACTGCTCAGACCCTGCTCAGAGGGGGTTTGCAA
>CAZANJ010000008.1:0-20855 GCA_964486415.1 uncultured Anaerolineales bacterium | reverse complement strand
CCCAGGCAAAGGCAGCCGCATCATCAGCGATGCGGATACTGGTTAAGGGTTGAGGTTGAGGGTTCTGGTTAAGGGTTGAGGTTGAGGGTTGAGGTTAAGGGTTTTTGCTAGAGGAGAATCGAAATGGCATTGAAGACAGAAAAGATGGCCGAGCAGTTGGAGTTATTCGGCTGTATCCAATGTGGCAAGTGCACCGGTGGATGCCCGGTGGCACGCAAGACTGTGCTCAACATTCGCAGCTTGATCTATCAAATGCTGGTAGAACCAGAGTTCGAACTAAAGAATCACGAGGAGCTTTGGGATTGTACAGCTTGCTTCACCTGCGTCGAGCGCTGCCCCAAGGACGTGCAACCCGCCGAATTGGTCATCGCCTTGCGAGGCGAGATGGTAGAGAGCGGGCGCATCCCAGAGACCGTGGGAGCGGCACTGATGGGCATATTCAGACAGGGCAATCCCAGTGGTATGGCGCGGGCAGATCGAGAGATGTGGGCCGATGGAGTAGAACCCAGCTTGAAGAAAGCGAAGACAGCCGCCCAGGAAGGGTGCGACATGCTCTACTTCGTCGGATGTATCCCCTCCTATGATCAGCGCGTGCAAGGCATCCCTCGTGCGCTGATGCGCGTCTTCGAAAAGGCCGAACTGAACGTTGGCACTCTGGGCACCGATGAGACCTGTTGCGGCAACGAGGTGCGTCGCATGGGCGAGGTCGGCCTATTCGAGATGCTGATCGAGGAGAACGGCGAGATGATCCGCGGCGTGGGTGCCAAGCAGGTTATCACTACCTCTCCGCACTGTTTTAACACATTCAAGAACGAGTATGGGCTTGATGGGATAGAATCGCTACATTACACTCAACTCCTGGCCCAACTGATTGAAGAGGGCAAACTAGAATTAGAAAATGTGAAAGCCTGGGGCGAAGGCGTGACGAAAAAAGTGACCTATCATGACCCGTGCTTCCTCGGCAAACAGAACCAGGTATTTGAAGAACCCAGATCTATCATTAAAGCCATCCCTGGTGTCGAGCTGGTGGAGATGGATCGCAACCGAGAACGCAGCCTGTGCTGTGAGGGTGGCGGGGGAAGGATGTGGGTCGAGGGCACCAACCTTGAGGAACGCCTGGCCTTCCAGCGAGTACACGAGGCCGCCGAAACGGGCGCCGACATCCTAGCCGTGGCGTGCCCCTTCTGCCTGCTGACACTGGAGGACGCGGTCAAGGTGCAGAAACTGGATGATCAACTGCAAGTGATGGATATAATGGAACTGGTGGATCTGGCATTGACAGAGAATGGCGAATGATGAAAATGGGCGAACTGTTCGCAACCCGCAAGTAAGCCATAATCCACAAACAGAGGATATAGCTATGGAACAAAAACCTCGTATCGGTGTGTACATTTGCCATTGTGGTGTAAACATCTCGGCCATGGTGGACGTGGAAGATGTAGCCGAGTTTGCAGCCGATCTGCCCGGCGTCACTGTCTCCCGCGACTATACCTATATGTGCTCCGACCCCGGTCAGGTGCTGATCAAGCAGGACATCAAAGAACAAGGGCTAAACAGCATCGTAGTGGCATCCTGTTCGCCCAGAATGCACGAACCGACCTTCCGAGCGGCCGCGCAACAAGCGGGATTAAACCAGTATCTGGTCAATATGGCAAACATCCGCGAACAGTGCTCCTGGGTCCACAAAGACAAAGAGAAGGCAACTGAGAAAGCCAAGTCGCTCGTCGCATCGGCGGTGGCAAAAGCAGCACGCTTGAAACCGCTGGAAAAGCGCGAAGTAGGAGTCACGCCCGGCGCAGTCGTCATCGGAGGCGGTGTGGCCGGGATGGCCGCCGCTCTCGACGTGGCCGAAGCTGGCTTCCCCACCTATCTGGTGGAGAAGAACGATCATCTAGGCGGGCACGTGGCCGAACTCAACCGCACATTTCCCACAATGGAATCGGCGCCGGAGGTGCTGGCCCCCCTGATCGAGCGCGTCCAGAACCACCCCGACATCAAAATCTTCCTCAACAGCAAAGTGGTAGAGGTAGACGGATACGTGGGTAATTTCGAAGTCAAGGTTGGTAAAGTAGATCAATCTACCAGCCTATCAACGGACGAGGAATCGCCTTATCAATCCATCAGTACTGGCTCAATCATTGTCGCTACTGGCTATGACGTTTTTAATCCTGATCGCAAGCCGGAGTATGGCTACAGCAATTATCCTAACGTCATCACATCGTTGGAGATGGAGGAGCGGCTGGCGAATGGCGATTTAACGGTAGATGGGAAACCACCCGAGGATATAAAAAGCGTGGCCTTTATTCAATGCGTCGGTTCGCGAGACGTACAGTTGGGTAATCCACACTGCTCACGAGTCTGCTGTATGTACACTGCCAAGCAATCCCGGCTGGTGCGCGAGATGCTGCCCCATGCTCAAGTGACCGTCTTCTACATCGACGTGCGCACTTTTGGCAAAGAGGCCGAGGAATTCTACGACGAAGCGCGAGCTAAGGGCGTGCGCTATCGGCGGGGCAACGTCTCCGAGATCTACCGGAGCAGACGTGATGGTGAAGATCGCGTAGTGCTGGAAGCGGAGGATACACTGTTGGGGCGCCCCATCGATTTCGAAGCCGATCTGGTAGTGCTCGCGGTGGGTATGGAGCCCCGGAATAATGCCAACGAAATATCCCAGCTCCTGAAGCTCCCCCGCTCAGCCGATGGGTTCTTCCTGGAAGCGCACCCCAAGCTGCGCCCCGTGGACACAGCGATGGATGGAGTTTTCCTGGCCGGTTGCTGTCAAGGGCCGAAGGACATCCCCGATACCATCGCACAGGCCAAGGCCGCAGCATCATCAGCCCTCATTCCACTGCTGCGCGGCACGGTTCCGGTCATCTCGGAGACAGCGGTAGTGGATGATGAGCTTTGCGCCGGATGTGGGATGTGTGTAGATATCTGCCCGTTTGACGCGCCGGCCCTCGATGCACTCTGGGGAATATCCCAGATCAACCCGGCTTTGTGCAAAGGATGTGGCGCTTGTGCTGTCACCTGTCCTTCCAAGGCCATCACCCTGCAGCACTTCACCGCTGAGCAAGTGTTGGCGCAGGTAGACGCATTAGTTAACAAGTAGAACGGAGAATGGAGAATAAGAATGGAAAAAGGTAATTTCGAACCCAAGATTGTCGCCTTTTTATGCAACTGGTGCACCTACACAGGGGCCGATCTGGCGGGCACTTCGCGCATCCAGTACCCACCCAACGTGCGCATCATCCGCTTGATGTGCTCAGGGTCAGTGGACCCCACGTATGTGCTGAAGCCACTCCTGGACGGAGTCGATGGCGTTCTCATCGGCGGATGTCATCCCGGCGACTGTCACTATCAATCGGGGAACTATAAGGCGCGAAGACGTGTCATCGCATTAAAGGAAATCATCAAAAACGCCGGCCTCGATGAAGAACGTGTCTGGCTGCGCTGGATCTCCGCTTCGGAGGGACAGCGATTTGCCGATACAGTGACCGAGATGACCGAGGCGCTGCGAGAGAAAGGACCAAACCCTATGCGCCAAAGGTGGGCCGTGTAACGATGAGCCACAGAAGCTTCGAGATGCACAAACTTATACAATCAAACCCCTCGGTGATGATGGGCAAGCCCGTTATCGCCGGCACTCGCATCACCGTTGAACTCATCCTGGAGAAACTTGCTGCAGGCGAGACGGTTGAGCAGATTCTGGAAGCTCATCCCCGACTGACTCGTGAGGCAATTCAGGCAGCTATAGCATTTGCTGCTAAGGCATTGAAGGCAGACGTGCTCTATCCGGTGACCGGAGGGATTGCAGTGTGAGAATCCTGGCAGATGAGAGCGTAGATCAGCCGATCGTGGAACGTCTACGCCTTGATGGTCACAGTGTGCCATATGTGGCGGAAATGGAGCCCGGCATTCGGATGACAAAGTACTTAATCAAGCCAATCAGATGGCAGCCTTGCTGTTGACAGCCGACAAGGATTTCGGGGAGTTAGTATTTCGGCTGGGACATATCGCAGAGGGCATCATTTTAATACGGCTGGCAGGATTATCGCCCCAGAGTAAAGCAAGAGTTGTCGCATCGGCAATTGAAAAATATGCATCAGAGTTTCCTTATGCCTTTGCAGTCATCACGCCAACAACAGTCCGCTTTCGGCGTATGGACTTCTGGAAAGATTGACCAAACCGATGGACCAAAAACGTGAAGTACAACAACAGCCCTCAGGTCGGGACATTGTTAGGTTGACACCCCTTTTGGCTTACCAGGCCACCCGCCCGAAGGGCACACCAATTAAAAAAGGGAAATGGAATGAGAACACTAATACCTGTCGAAAACGACGATACATTAACTGCCGTGCGTGGTTTTATCGGGCAGTTGTTGGAGGCCAATGTAGTGGATGCCATACTGGTGCCAATGGAAACACCGTCGGGAACAGTAACTCCAGCGCTGGTCTCCGATCCGGATCTATTGGAAGCGGCCAATCCCCTGGCGCCGGTGATGGGATTGAACGCCGCACCTCTGGCCGGGCGTGTCTCCGTTCGAGAGCCGCGCGGTCGCGTCGGCGTGGTATTGCGCCCCTGTGAACTGCGAGCACTGGTCGAATTGGTCAAGCTGCAACAGGCCAGCCTCGATGACCTTGTGACTATCGGCGTGGACTGCCTGGGCACCTACGACGTGGCGGTATACGACGATATGCGCGACAACGGCGGCGTGGATATGACGGCCTACCTGGCAACTGCACAGAGCGGTGAACTGGTCGCACAAGAGGGGTACTCTTTCAGGAATGGCTGCCAGATGTGCGAGAAGCCCCACGTGGAAGGAGCCGACATCACGCTGGAACTCTTCGGCGCGGACTTGAGCGCGGGCAACAAGGTGCCCGGTATCCCGATCAGCCTACCAGACGAGATGGCGGAGAAACTGGATCTGACCCAGGCGGAGAACGGCGGGAGCGCTAAGGAGAAACGGTCCGAGGTGATAGAGAAAGTGGTCGCGGCCCGCACCAAGGTGCGCGATGAACGCTTCTCTGAGATCAACGAGCGGCTGGATGAGGAAGGCATTGAGGGAGTGTTCGCCTCCTGCGTGCGCTGCCACAATTGTATGACCGTCTGCCCAATTTGTTATTGTAAGACGTGCCTCTTCAAGAGCCAGATCTTCGACCACGAACCGATGCAATACATGAACTGGACAGAGCGGAAGGGCGCCTATCGCCTGCCGGCCGACACGATGCTTTTCCACCTCACTCGACTAAACCACATGGTGCTCTCATGCGTCGGCTGCGGAATGTGCACTAGCGATTGTCCCGCCGAGCTGCCAGTTGGCGACGTTTTCCGCGCCATCGGTCAGAAGACACAGGCGGTCTTCGACTACGTACCCGGTCGTGACGTCGAAGAACCCCTCCCGCTAATCACCTTCAAAGAAGATGAATGGATGGAGGTAGGAGAGGAGTAAGAAGGAGAAAGTTATGGCGAACGAGATTGAATCTAATAAATCTGATACAACCGAGGTAGAAGAGGCCAGCTTGATCCCTGTATACATTATGGGAAAGCGTTACATGGTGCCGCCCACGCTGACGATCATGAAGGCGATGGAATATGCCGGCTACAAGCTGATCCGCGGCGTTGGCTGTCGCGGCGGCTTCTGTGGAGCTTGCGCGACGACCTATCGTATCAAGGGCGATCCCAAGCTTTACTTTGGCCTAGCTTGCCAGACAGTAGTGGAGCCAGAAATGTACCTGGCCCAGATTCCGTTCTTCCCAGCCCAGCGATCCAGTTATGACATCACCGAGATGCAGCCCACGCCGACCACGCTGTTCTCCACGTACCCGGAGTTGCTACGTTGCCTGGGCTGTGGCGCTTGCACCAAGGCATGCCCACAGGATTTGGATGTGCGACAATATATGGCGGCTGGCATGAAGGGCGATATCGCCACGATGGCGGATTTATCCTTTGACTGCATTATGTGTGGACTGTGTGCAGCCCGTTGTCCAGCCGAGGAAGCGCAGTATAATATAGCAATCCTGGCCCGTCGCCTTTATGGACGCTACCTAGCGCCACGGTCTGCACACCTCCAGGATCGTTTAGAAGAGATCAAGGCGGGCAAGTTTGATTCGACCCTTGAGGAGCTGAAAGAACTAGATCGCGAAGAACTGGTAGAGCGATACAAGGCCCGCGAGATCGAGCCAGAGGAGTAATGATGAGCGGTTATCCAGAAGAGATGCAAGAATCTATCCGGCGGGTCGAGGCGACCCGCATGCGGCGAATCGGTGAGACGTTCCCATCGATGTCGATGGAAGAACGTGACGAGGTGCTCAACAAATTCCACCCCGACTACATCGAGGAAAAGATGCGCTCCATACGTGTGGGCGTGAGCAAAGGACAACGCATGCCCCATGAGCTGGCCGTTATCGTCGAAGGACGCCCCCACATCCCCCCAGATTTCGATTTGAGCGACCCAATCGCCGAGACCGATGTGCTCATCATCGGCGGTGGCGGCGCGGGGGCCTCGGCGGCGCTCCTGGCACAGGAAAACGGCGCCCAGGTGCTTCTCACCACCAAGCTGCGCTTCGGGGACGCCAACACCATTATGGCCCAGGGCGGCATCCAGGCCGCCGACCGGCCCAACGATAATCCGGCCATCCATTACCTCGATGTCATCGGCGGCGGACACTTCACCAACGTGCCCGATCTGGTGGAAGCGTTGGTGACAGACGCACCCTCAGTCATCAAATGGCTTGAGGATCTGGGGATGATGTTCGACAAGGAGCCCGACGGCACAATGGTGGAGCGCCACGGCGGAGGCACCAGCCGGATGCGGATGCACTCCGCGCGTGACTACTCCGGCGCGGAGATCATGCGCACCCTGCGCGATGAGGTGCGCAACCGCGATGATGATGGTTCGACTGGGCGCACCACAGGCATCCGCGTGATTGAGTTCTCCCCTGCCGTAGAGCTGGTGCTGGACGAAGATGGTAAAGTTGCCGGGGCTGTCGTGATGAACCTAGAGACGAAGGCCTACCATTACATCAAGGCCAAATCGGTGGTGATGGCGACCGGCGGCGGGGGCCGCTTGCACTTCCAGGGCTTCCCCACCACCAACCATTACGGCGCGACGGCAGACGGCGTGGTGATGGCCTATCGTGCTGGAGCCCCACTCGGCTATCTAGAGTCGATGCAGTATCACCCCACCGGCGCGGCCTTTCCGGAGCAGATATTGGGACTGCTGGTGACCGAAAAGACGCGTGGACTCGGCGCCCAGCCGGTCAACAAGTTCGGGGAACAGTTCGTCTATCCCCTGGAACCGCGAGATGTTGAGGCCGCTTCCTTCATCCGCGAATGCAGCGAGCGGGATAACGGGATCATCACCCCCACTGGACAGCCCGCCGTGTGGCTTGATTCGCCGATGATCGAGATCATCCACGGAGACGGCACAGTCGAGGCGAATCTACCGGCGATGGTGCGACAGTTCAAGCGCTTCAACATCGACATCACAAAAGAGCCCATGCTGGTCTATCCCACGCTCCATTATCAAAACGGTGGAGTGCAGCTGAAGTCAGACGGTTCTACAGAGATACCAGGACTCTTCCTGGCCGGTGAGGTAAGCGGCGGCGTACACGGCCACAACCGCCTGATGGGCAACTCTTTGCTGGAGATCACAGTCTTCGGTCGCCGATCTGGGCGCTCGGCGGCTGCGTATGCACAAAAGGTAACCGTGGGCGATCCCAACCTGGCTCACGTAGAAAGCTGGAATCGTGAACTGGAAGAGGAAGGCGTAGATACAGGAGTGACCTCCCCAATTCTGCTGCCGGACTACACGGGCCAAGTCTAACGCGACTTGACAAGGCAAGTTCACGACAATCACCTGAATGTAGAAAGTGTGTTAAAAGCCCTCACAAGGGCGTTTCACTGAGTGAGCTTTTAATAGTTAAGATTAGTTAAGAAAGGAGCAAAAGTATGAAGAAAGGAAGTTGGGTCCAAGATAGCCCAAAGTTCCTGGAAAAGCTGTACAAATTTGCTGAGGGAGTATTCCTCAGTATGGACTCGCTATGGTCAGCGATCGGCTATGACACAAGTGAGAAGCTGATCAAACCCGGTGAGGACCTTTTCAAGACGCTCATCTTCGAATGCAATGAGTGTGGGCAGTGTGTACTCCACTACACGGGTATGACTTGCCCGATGAACTGCCCCAAGCAACTGCGCAACGGCCCTTGTGGCGGGACGCGCACCAACGGTCATTGCGAGGTCGAGGAGGACATGGAGTGCGTATGGCTAAACGCATTCGAGCGCTCGCAGAAGATGCCGATCTATGGCGCGGAAATCCTGGACATCGAGCCAATGCACAATTGGGAGCGCGAGGACGAGTCCGCCTGGATCAACATGCTGCGGGAGAAGGATGGGACTTACGAGGATTCCATACCTGAAAAACTCGAAGTGGCTAAAAAGGAATTCTGGGAGTAAAACAATGACAGGAAACAACGAATTAATTGCTGGTAGTAATCTGGAAAAAGTACTTCGAGCCGGACATTTCGCCGTCACAGGCGAGATAGGGCCGCCAACCGGAGCCGACAAGTCAATCATCGAGGAAAAAGCTCAACACCTCAAGGGCGTCGTTGATGCAGTCAACATCACCGATAATCAGACCGCTGTCGTGCGGATGTCTTCCATCTCCGTGGGCTCAATGTTAATCGATATGGGATTGGAACCCGTCGTCCAGATGACGGCCCGTGACCGAAACCGCATCGCTATCCAGTCGGACCTCTTTGGAGCATGGGCCATGGGTGCCAAGAATCTGCTTTGCCTCACCGGCGATCATCAGAAATTTGGTAATCACCCAGAGGCCAAAGGCGTCTTCGACATGGACTCGATCCAGATGCTGAAGATGATGCGCGATATGCGTGAAAAGGGCATCGTTCAATCGGGCGATGAATGCGAAGGTGCACCGGAGTTTTTCCTGGGTGCGGCGGCCAACCCCTTCGCTCCGCCCTACGAGTATCGCCCCTACCGCTTGGTCAAGAAGGTCCAGGCTGGCGCCAAATTCATCCAGACACAATGCATCTACAATATGCCCCGCTTCAAGGAATTCATGAAACGCGCGGGCGATCTGGGGATACTGGATGATGTCTATATGATGGGAGGCGTCACACCTCTAAAGAGCGTTGGAATGGCGAAATATATGGCCAATTACGTCCCCGGCCTGGATGTTCCCGACGAGTATGTTGATCGCATGCGCGGTGCCACCAGCGGCATACCCAAGGAGGATAAAAAGGCTCGCCGCGAAGCACTGCGCGAGGAAGGCATCAAAATTTGCGTCGAGACGATTCAGCAACTGCAAGAAATACCCGGCGTACGCGGTGTGCACATCATGGCAATTGAGTGGGAGCCGGCTGTCCCTGTCATCACCGAGAAAGCCGGTTTGCTACCGCGTCCAGAAGTCTAGAGTAATCAGATCATATCTTGGCAGCGGGATTAAGACGCACATACGCACTGTCATTAAACCCAGGACAAATAGTCCTCAAAAGTCTCAAAAGTAAGAAATCATTGCTGACCCGCCGAGACCCAAGGCGGAACCAAGCAGTTACAACTAAGAACATCTTACAGGAGGAAAAGAATAAATGACCCCACTGTCCAAGATCGCCATCAGCGGCAAGGGAGGTGTGGGTAAAACCACCCTCTCTGCCCTGCTGGCTCATATCTATGCCGAAAAAGGCCGCGATGTCATCGTCATCGACGCCGACCCAGTTGGCGGCCTGGCCCAAGCGATGGGCTTCCCTCCCGATCTGGTTGAAAGAGTCAAGCCAATCTCCGAAATGGATGACTTGATCTATGAGCGCACCGGCGCCAAGCCAGGCACATCAGGGGGATTCTTCACCATGAACCCGCGCGTGGATGACATCCCAGAGCGGTTCAGCATCTCCCATAACGGGATCCGCTTCCTACGGTTGGGCACTATTGAGATCGGGGGCACAGGCTGCATCTGCCCCGAAAGTGCCTTACTGAAAGCGCTGGTTACCCACCTACTGCTCTACAGTGACGAGATGCTAATCCTTGATATGGAAGCTGGCGTGGAGCATCTGGGCCGCGCCACCGCCCAGGCAGTGGATGTTTTCCTGGTAGTCCTTGAGCCAGGTCGCCGCAGCTTGACGACGGCTGAACGTGTCCGCAAATTAGCGGAGGACATCGGGATCAGTCACGTTTACGCAGTGGGCAACAAGGTACGAGGAGAACGGGATTGGGAGTTCTTACAGGAACACAGCCCAGTGCCGATGTTGGGCTACCTTTCGGCTAATCCAGAGTTGACCGACGCGGATATGCGCGGCGAGGGCATCTTCGGCGCTTCCCCGCAGGCAGCAGAAGAAGTACGGGCGATTGTGACAACGCTGGAGGAGTTGTGAGACGCGCGATTACCTGTTTCCTTTTCTGTTTAATCATATCAACATCCTCCTTTCCAATACAAGCAGATGAGCTCCCACCTTCAGTGCTCCTGGAGGGACTGATCGGACATCCGCAGGAGCATAACCTGAGTTGTGAGTCTCGCTCGGCGACTGATTTGGCCGCTTTCTGGAACATAGTATTTACCGAAGATGAGTTCTTTCACCGCCTGCCAAAGTCGGATAACCCGCATCGTGGGTTTTTGGGAGATGTGGACTTTCCAGCCGGCAGTATGCCCCCCACCGGCTACGGAGTCTACGTGGAGCCAATTGCAGCCACCCTACGCAGCTTTGGGCTCAATGCAAAGGCTCGGCACAATTGGAGCATAGATAACCTGAAAGAAGAACTGACCGGGGGGCGACCAGTTCTCATCTGGGCCACCTACGACATGAAGCAGCCAGGAGTAGAAACCTGGATATCTTCCGATGGCGCATCCTCCGTCGTGGTGCGATGGCAACACACGTTCGTTACTGTTGGCTACGACGAAGGTGGCCTCTACTTGGTTGATGCATACGATGGTATGACGAAATATTTCTCGTATGAAGCATTTATCCCCGCCTGGGAACAGTTGGGGAGCATGGCCGTGACAGCGAACGGCTTCATAAGCAAATTCGGACATTCGTGGAAAATGATGGAAGCGCACAGGGGCAAACACCCCAACCAACTCATCGCAGATGGCCGATGGACAGTCGGCCCAGAATAAGAGTAAAGGAGGAAGAGCGATGCGCGACTTGCACGACGTTCAGAAAATGCTGGAGAAAATCGGCATTCCCGGAAAGGACGCCTACGATCTACCTGATAGCGACAAGCAATTTCCCGATGGGGCCAATTATCGCATGGAGGTATCCGGTGTCGAGCGGCCCCAGGTTCTGGAAGAGCTCATCGACGAGATGGAGAAGCGGAATATTCCCATTCACCGTTTGATCTCCACCGTGATGGGCTCCACCCTACTGGATGACGCAGAGCTAAAGGATTTCGCCCAGATGGCCGCCGACGCCAATCTGGAGGTCATCATCACACCCGGCCCTCGCTCCGGCTGGGATATAGGGCGGCAATTGGTGACGCCCGAAGGAGGACTATCCGGCCTGCGCTATCGCGGCTCGGACCAGCTTACTTTTGTCATCGCCGAGTACCTGCGCTGCATCGATCTCGGCTTCCGGGGCTTCCTCTGCATCGACGAGGGGCTGCTCTGGGTGGTAAATCAACTTAAGGAGAGCGGCGACATCCCCGAAGACATAGTCTTCAAAGTTAGCATCTACGCCGGGCACGCCAACGCGGCCGGCGCAAAGGTTCTGGAGATGCTGGGAGCATCTACGTTCAACCCGCTGGGCGATCTCACAATTCCACAACTAGCCGCCATCCGCCAGGCCATCGACATCCCATTGGATTTGCACATAATGCTCTCTGAATCCTTCGGCGGCTTCAATCGCTTCTACGAGGGAGCGGAGATGGCCCGCGTCTGCTCGCCTTGCTATTTCAAGATAGAGCCTGGGCCGGCCCTGGCCGCTGGCGCTGGCGCTTGGTACAAGCCCTGGACCAGCCCAGACCTGCTGGCCTGGCAGGCCCGTGAGAAAGTCAAGTATGCCCAGATCATCCACGAGCTAATCCAGGCCACAAACCCACAGTTGAGACTTTCGGAACTCGGAGCAGACGACCTGGTCATTCCGCAACCGTAGGGTGTGGGTAGATAGGATAAGACATGAACGAGGTGGATAAGCAAGTCATCAAAGAAGCAGTTCAAGAAGTTATCAAGGACACCGTTTATGAGGTCATAGAACCGTTCGTGGCCCGTATGGCAAAGGATTATGAGGAGAATCGGCGTTGGATGAGGAGCATCGACCAACGGATGGATAAACTCGAACGAACAACGGATGAGTGCCCTTGAGCAGCGGATGGATAACCTTGAAAGGCGCGTGGGCCGTCTGGAAATCGAGATGCACGAGGTGAAACAGCGACTGGAATCCTTGGAGCAAAAGCTGGCCGAGAGAGGCTTCGTCGAGTCGGAGGCCATTGCCCGCGAGCGTTGGGCCACGTTCAATGACTTGAAGCGAGTGGAGTTGCGCGTCACTTAGTTGGAGGCAGAAGTTTTTCACCAGGTAGCGTAAGAAAAAACGACAGGTGTGGAGTGATGACGAAAAGACACTCCCATCATTGCCGATAACGGTCCCATTTCGTACATCGGTAGTTTTAGGAGGATTAGCTTGAACGACCTGACTGAATCATTCACCGAACTGATCCGCCGGGCAGCGACCGATCTCCCGGCGGATGTAGAGATGGCGCTGCGAGCAGCCCGTGACCGTGAAGAGGCCGGATCGGCTGCCAAGGGCGCTCTGGAGACGATCATGGAGAATGTGGCTATCGCGCGAGAGCATTCAACGCCCATCTGCCAGGACACCGGAGTGCCCATTTTCTACGTCCACCATCCCCAAAGCGTAAGCACCCACGAATTGAGGAAACAGATTGAGGCCGCAGTGGAAGAAGCTACTGCACACGCCTACCTGCGGCCCAACGCCGTCGATCCTGTCACAGGGCGCAATAGCGGTAATAATCTGGGGATTGGCTTTCCGACCTTACACTTTGAGGAATGGAGTAAAGATCACATAAAAGTAGATCTGCTTTTGAAAGGCGGGGGGAGCGAGAATGTGGGCGCCCAGATCAAGCTTCCTCACGGGCCGTTGGAGGCCGGGCGCGATCTGGACGGCGTCCGCAAAGTAGTGCTGGACGCGGTCTATCAGGCCCAAGGCAAGGGCTGCGCGCCAGGAGTGTTGGGTATCGCCATCGGCAGCGACCGGGGCAACGGCTACGTCCACGCGAAGGAGCAACTCTTCCGTCCGCTGGATGACATCAATCCAGACCTGAAGCTGGCTGGTTTGGAGGAGCGGCTGCTGCGCGAGTGCAACGAACTAGGCATCGGCCCGATGGGCTTCGGCGGCAAGACGACCGTCTTCGGCGTCAAGGTCGGGGCCTATCATCGGCTGCCGGCTTGCTACTTCGTGAGCATCGCCTACATGTGCTGGGCCTGTCGGCGGGCGCATATGACGGTGCAAGGGGAGGAGGTAAGCTTCCAATGAGTAAAATCGATCTGAACATTCCCATTTCCGAGGAAGAAGTGCGCTCACTCCACGTCGGAGACACAGTACTCCTTTCCGGCGTTATGGTCACCGGACGGGACACGGCGCACAAGTATATGATCGAGACTTTCATCCGCACCGATGAGATTCCGGAGAGCGAGCAGGCGCTGTACGAGGAACTGAGGCGGTTGCTCAAGGAGAGCCTCATCTATCACTGCGGGCCGATAGTCCACCAGCAAAGCGATGGTCAGTGGAAATTCGTCGCTGCCGGGCCAACCACCTCAATCCGCGAGGAAGTCTACGAGCCAGAGGTTATCGCCCACTTCGGGCTACGCGGCGTGATCGGTAAAGGCGGCATGGGGCCTAACACGCTGCAAGCTTGCCAAGAACATGGCGCCGCTTATTTCCACGCCGTCGGCGGGGCAGCCTCCCTTATCGCTAACGCAGTCCAAGAAGTCGTAGAAGTTCATAAGAAAGAGGAATTCGGCGTGCCAGAGGCCTTCTGGGTCATTCGCGTCGAGGATTTCCCCGTAGTCGTCACCATGGACACGTATGGGCAAAGCATTCACGATGAAGTAGGAGCAGTCTCTCGCAGAAACCTCGCACGATTGATGTGAATGATTGGGAGAAATGGCAGATTGCAGACGTTAGATGACAGATCGCAAATTGCGATTCGCAATTCAAAACAGGAGCCGAGCTTGAAACTATGGCGAACACCCTTAGACATTGACAAATTCACCACGCCGCATGGCGAAGTGCACATTATCCCTTCACGATGCAAGGGATGTGAGCTCTGCGTGCATTATTGCCCCCGTGACGTGCTGGAAATCTCCGATGAGATGAACGAGAAAGGTTATCATCCCCCCCGGGCCGTTCACCCAGAGCAATGCGTAGTCTGTAGATTGTGTGAGTTGCTGTGCCCGGAATTCTGTATTTACACTGTGGAGGTTGACGACGGTGAATGAATCTAACGTACTGGAAGGTGCGTTTTTCTTTGATGGCGACACTGCCATCGCCGAGGGAGCCATCTGCGCCGGCTGCCGCTTCTTCGGAGGGTATCCGATTACGCCGGCCAGCGAGATCGCGGAACGTATGTCAGAGCGCTTGCCAGAGATCGGTGGCGTCTTCATTCAAATGGAAGATGAGTTGGCCTCGATGAACGCGGTAGTCGGCGCGTCATGGGGCGGAGCACGAGCGATGACGGCCACATCCGGCCCCGGCGTCAGCCTAATGCTGGAGAACATCGGTCTGGCGATTATAACTGAAACCCCCTGCGTTGTAGTAAACATCCAACGCGGAGGCCCCTCTACCGGATTGCCCACCTTGACCAGTCAAGGGGATATGATGCAGGCTCGCTGGGGATCTCACGGCCATTACGAGATCATCGCACTCGCCCCAGCCAGCCCGCAGGAAGCGTTCGATCTGACGATTCGGGCTTTCAATTTGGCCGAGAAATACCGCACTCCGGTCTTCCTGATGGCCGATGAGGGAGTTGGTCACATGTTCGAGCGCGTGGTCATTCCCCCGTCGGATCAGATTCCAATTTACCCCTGGCGCAAGCCCAAAGAACCACCCAGTAAGGACTTTTTGCCCTATGCCCCCGAAGAGGATGGCATTCCCCCATTCCCAGTAGCAGGAACGGGTTATCGCATCCACATGACCGGCTTGACCCACGACGAGCGCGGATACCCGAAGGTAACCGAGGAAGGACAAAGAGAACTTATTCCTCGCCTTCTCGACAAGATCCGGAACAATCGAGACGACATCATCTCCTTGGAGGAAAATCACGTAGAGGACGCGGAGGTTGTAGTTGTCTCCTATGGCATCTCGGCCCGACCATCGCTGTTAGCCGTGCATATGGCCCGCGAAGAAGGGCTGGACGTGGGGATGCTCAAGTTGGTGACCGTTTGGCCCTTTGCCGAGGATCGCATCCGCGAATTGGCCCAGCGAGTGAAAGCCTTCATCGTCCCAGAGATCAATATGGGCCAGATCGCCTTGGAGGTAGAACGATGCAGTGGAGGACAAGCACAGACCATACCTGTGACACACCCCGGAGGCGACATCCACAAGCCAGAGGTTATCTTGAATGCGATTCGTGAGGTGGCGAAGTGAACACAGAACAAGTACACATGGAAGCAAAAGCAATGGAAGAGGGCGTGGAAGATATGCTGGCCGATGTCCCAACGCATGAGGAAATCGCGAAACATCCAATGGATGATCTACTGCGCACGGAGCGCTTGCCGCATATCTGGTGTCCAGGCTGTGGTCTGGGTACAGCCTTGAGCTGCTTCACCAGCGCGTTGATGCGTTCGGGATTTGATCTGGATAAAGTATCTATCGTTTCGGGCATCGGCTGCACGGGACGGGTGGCTGGCTATCTACGGCTCGATGGCTTTCACACCACACATGGGAGAGCTATCCCCTTTGCTACCGGGCTCAAACTAGCGAACGAGGGACTGAAAGTAGTCGTCTTCTCCGGAGACGGAGATTTGATCGCCATCGGTGGGAATCACTTCATCCATGCGGCCCGCCGCAATATGGATATCACGGTAATTTGCGTCAATAACTTCATCTACGGGATGACGGGCGGGCAAGTAGGCCCGACTACGCCGACAGAAGCTCGCGCCAGCACTGCCCCCTGGGGTAATCTGGAACATCCCTTCAACGTACCCTATCTGGCAGCCGCTGCCGGTGTGACCTATGTCGCACGCTGGACTGTGCTCCACGCCCGCCGTATGGAGCAATCCATTCACAAGGCTTTACTCCGACCGGGCTTCAGCGTCGTCGAGATTATCTCTCCCTGTCCCACAGCTTATGGACGCGCCAACCGCAAAGTATACGGCAGAGATATGATGGAATATTACCATCAAAACGCCGTAATCCGACACGACGCTCATCCGGAAGAGGTCGACATCGACCTGGGAAGCGAGATCATCTGCGGGGAGTTTGTGGAAATCGAGCGCCCCACTTTCCAACAGCAACTGCACAAACTTTATGAGGAGAAAACGCACACATCCTATCGCCCCTGGGCCAGACTGGACACAGAAAATCGCATTTCACCGGAAATGGCTACAAAATACAAAACCCAGCTGGAGGTCGAAGCGGAGACTGAAGCAGTCGAACAAATCGAAATACGCTTAGGAGGATTCGGCGGACAAGGTATTATCCTGTCGGGCAAGATCATCGGACGCGCAGAGGCGATCTACGAGGGGAAGCAGGTATCGCTGACACGCTCCTATGGCCCGGAGGCACGCGGGGGAGCTTGCAGCAGCGCCCTAGTACTATCCAATGGCCCCGTGCTATATCCACACGTCACCAATCCCACCCTGATGGTCGCTATGTCCCAGGCCGCCTACACCAAATACCACGACGAATTATCCCCCGATGGGCTGCTCGTGATCGACGCCGACCTGGTAGAACCGGCCCCAGAATCCACACAAGAGTTCATCACCATACCAGCAACGCGCATCGCCGAGGAGGAATTGGGGCTAAGAATTGTAGCCAACATCGTGATGCTAGGCGCACTTACAGCCCTGACGGAAGTCTTATCCAAAGAAGCGATGGAAAAAGCAGTTCTCGATAGCGTGCCAAAAGGGACAGAGGAACTAAACACGGAAGCTTTCCAAAAGGGTTACGAACACGCTACACAACTGCTCAGCGAAGCAAACCAATAATAGAAGCTCCACCAGACCTCAAATAGCCAACAAAAAAAAACGTCGCCGAGGCCAGCTCAATCCTCGGCGACGTTTTGTTACTTCAGGGAGCACAAAAGAGTCACACAGACTAATCCTCCGTCTCGCCAACTTCCCCTGGCGTCTCCAGAATCGCATCCACCAACCCGTACTCAACCGCTTCCTCAGCCGTCATAAAGCGATCACGGTCGAAGTCGCCCGCGATATGCTCCACCGATTGGCCGGTATGATGAGCCAGAAGTTCATGGAGCAAATCCTCCACGCGCTTCAGCTCTTTGTACTGGATCTCGACATCGGGTGCATAACCCTGGGCGCTTCCACCGGCCGGGTGCATATGTACAGTAGCGCTGGGCAGCGCGTAACGACATCCCTTCGTGCCCGCCGCCAGCAACACAGTGCCCATACTGGCAGTCACCCCGATGGCGTAAGTGTGAACCGGCGGCGAAACGTGCTGCATTGTGTCATAAATCGCCAGCCCGTGATAAATGATCCCCCCGGGGCAATTGATGTACAACTGGATTGGTTTATCCGGGTCCTCGCTGGTGAGATAAAGCATCTGAGCCACAACCAAGTTCGCAACTTGATCATTTATAGGCATACCGATGAAAATTATACGGTCTCTTAGCAACCGCGAGTAGATATCATAGGCACGCTCGCCACGTCCTGTCGTCTCGACCACCATAGGTACCAACGGCATAAAAGTCCCTCCCCACTCTCAAATCTATGCAGCAGCCCCGGTCTCTTCGATTTCCTCGGCTACCCCATTATTTTCATCCTCTTCCACAACGTCAAGTTCCGGCGCCTCTCCCTTAGCGATGGCAACCAATCGCTGGACTGCCTTATTGCCCAGCATACTACTATGTACAGATTCGACTTCCTCATCAGTCAGCGATCTTCGCTGCTCAGCGCTGATCTCGCTTACTAGATCCTCCATCTCTTCACTGCTCACTTCAAGGCCCTCGCGCTTGACGACTTCGCCGAGCACAAGCGATTGCTTCAAGGAGGCCTCCGCCTCAGACCTGGTCCCTTTTCGCAAGTTCTCAACAGTCTGGCCCTGAATGCGTAGATAATCCTCCAACGCAAGGTGGTACTGATTCTTCACCGATTGCTCAAAGTTGCTGACCATCTGATCCAATTTCTTCTCAATCAAGATAGGAGAATACTCAACTTGAGCTTGTGAAACTATATCCTTCATAACCTGTGATGCATATTCATCATCAGCCTCTTTCTGGGCTGTCTCTAGCAATCGACCTCGCACTTCTGCTTCTAATTCCTCAAATGTATCGAATTTGCCAACTGTGCGGGCCAAATCATCTTCCAGCTCTGGCAGAATACGATTGTAAACCTCGATCACCTCGACAGTGAAATTCGCTTCCTCACCTCGCAAATCCTCATGGGGGAAATCGGCTGGCAAAGTGAGCGCAAAAGTACGCTCTTCATCAATCTCCATTCCCACTATAGCGTCGAATAATCCCGGAACAATCTCCTCGGCGCCTACTAAAACCTCGCTCTCTTTCTCCTCAAACACTATCTCATCATCCACCTGGCCCACTAGATCGAGCACAATGAAGTCACCGTCCGCAATAGGACGCTCCGCGGGTTCAAGAAGCGCGTTTTGTTCGCGAATATCCTCAAGCGCATCCCACAAATCCTCGTTCGATACTGTAACTTCGGGGTAGGGAAGGCGATATTCACGATAGTGACCCAGATCTATGACCGGCTCCAAATGTAGAGTAAACACAAGAGTGAGAGGGTGGAGTTTAACTTCTTTCAATTCGCCAGGGGCGTAGACCTCAATTCCCTCCTGTTCCACTGCTTCTTTAAAAACTTCTTCGGCCAGCATATCGGCGATCTTTTTAATTATCACATCCTCGCCATAGCGCTGCACCACAACACTATAAGGAGCTTTTCCTCTGCGAAAACCCGGTATATTCACTTCCTTGGAAACCCAACGCGCAGCCCGCCGCAGGGCTCGATTTGCTCGTTCCTCATCCATCTCAACTGTGAGAGATAATTGACGATTCCCTAAAGATTCGGTAGTGATCTTCAAGTTATGTACCTCCATTGCAAATATATGTTCCAAAAGCAACCCTGCACCCAAGACAAACATAAAACGTGAACCGTAAAATCAATTTTTACGTTTTACGTTTCACGTTCTCACACGTGCAAGTGCTGGTCAATCCAGATATGAACTTGTAATTACTCGCTCAGTGGGGAAGGCGGGACTCGAACCCGCACGGGTCGCCCCACGTGATCCTAAGTCACGCTCGTCTGCCAATTCCGACACTTCCCCATAGAAACGAGGGCATTATAACGCTTAACTGACGTTTACGCAAGGTTGACAACCCTGTTTGATGTTGTTATATTCTGTTCGCTCACCACTTATACTCATAACCATCACGAATGGAGGACTTTCCTATGAACCTCAAAGAATCAACTATCAACGAGCTCGATTCTCAAAATATGATCGAGCGCATCCAGGAACTGCCACAACAATGTCAGGCGGCATGGCAGCAGAGTCAGGGTTTGAACTTGCCTGCGGATTATGGCAAAGTTGAGCACATCGTCGCGGTGGGAATGGGCGGCTCGGCCATCGGTGGGGCGTTGCTGCAAGGAATGATAGCCGAGGAATGCCAAACCCCGCTCACCATAGTGCGCGGGTATGAACTTCCCGCATTCATCAATAGCTCGGATTATCTGGTCATCGGGTGCAGCTACTCGGGCAATACAGAGGAAACACTCTCCGCCCTCGGGCAAGCCATAGAACGTGAGACCAGGGTGCTGGCCGTCACAACAAATGGCAAATTGAACAGACTGGCTCAGGAGAAAAATCTCCCCGTTGTGCCCTTTGACTATCAATCCCAGCCCAGGGCGGCTTTAGGTTACTCCTTCACCCTGCTTCTTGGAATTGGTCAAAAGTTAGGCCTGCTGCGCGATTACTCCGACGATATAGAGGACGCCATCCAGACAATGAGAAGCTGGCAAGCTGAAATCTTCCCCGACTTGCCGTTGGAACAAAATGCAGCTAAACAGTTGGCGGAACAAATCGAAGGCCATCTGCCCGTCATCTACGGTACGGGATTCTCAACCGCCGTCGCCAACCGCTGGAAGACGCAGTTCAACGAAAACGCCAAGCACTGGGCTTTTTTCGAGGCACTGCCAGAGCTGAACCACAACTCCGTCGTGGGATTCGGCATCCCCCAGACGATACGTGACCACACTATCGCCCTGCTGCTGCGATCAAACCTGGACCACCCGCGCGTGCAGAAGCGCTGGGACGTGACCCGCGAGTTGCTAGCACGCGAAGGGGTAGCTACCGAGGAGATACATGGACGCGGCGAGAGCAAACTGGCCCAAATGCTCTCCTTGGTCCATTTTGGCGACTATGTGAGCTTCTATCTGGCAATGCTCAACGAAGTCGATCCCACACCCGTGGAGACCATCGCTTTCCTCAAACAGCGGTTAGCGAAAGCTGGCTCATAGGCCACTTGTGTTATGACACAATCCTTGTATAATAATCCTCCTGTAGCAAAGCTAGAACAAAAAACTTCATAAGAGACACTCTCTCCGACCCATAGATCTAAAGGCGCATCGCGAGATACGCCCACGATTTGTGGGCGATAGGGTTTGGTTGGAAACGACCAAGCCTCCCGCGTTTGGAAAGGAG
>CAZANJ010000007.1:0-21534 GCA_964486415.1 uncultured Anaerolineales bacterium | reverse complement strand
AGGAAGGTAACCGGGATGTTCAGTGCATCACAAATGCTTTGCAGAGAGTCTGCTCGTGGTATAACGTCATTTTTTTTCAATGCGGGTGACTGTGCTGGGATTGGTATCAGCGCGTCGTGCCAGTTCTCGCATCGAGATACCAACTTTTTCTCTGGCTTTCCGAATTCTTCCTCCTAGATTCAGTGTCTCGGCATCGTAATCCTTCATACTTCTCCTTAGATTATGGATAAGTTTTTCTTGATTTTAGGGGTGGTGTCTACGGAAACAGAAGTGCTTTCACATCTAGAAACCGAGGCGTGATTCATCATCAATTTGCGCGAAATTACTTGGTTTCGGTTGCGGAATTGTCACCAGCTGGTTGACACATTATCGTTTATATGTTATTATATTAGTGTTTGTACATTAACATAATTTTGCATTTAGGCAATGTTTGAGGGACTCGCTTAACCCAGGAGCGGCTTTATGTCATCTAAAACTCTTTCAGGCTACATTGAACGTTATTTGCGTGAGTCAGCAGCTCTTGGTGATCTTGCGTCACAGACGGTTGATAGTTATCGCTTCCGTTTGCAGACCTTTGTCGACTTCTGTGAACCTCTGGAAACCACCAAAACCCCTGCGTTGACCAAAGATATCGCTATAGACTACTTCAGTTGGCTGGGCGAACAGGACTTAGCCCCAAGCACCATCTACGCGAAAAAACAGGCGCTGAGGGCTTTTTGGAACTGGGCTCACAATGAAGATTTGGTTGAAACAAATCTAGATGTTCGTCTCAAACATCCACCTGAGCCTCAGACTGCTTACCTCGAGCCGGATGAGATAACCCGTATGGAAAAAGCTGCTAACGCCGGGACTAAGCGATCTAGCATCTTGCATCTGCGTGACCAGGCTGTTTTTTCAATGATCGACGGAATTGAGATTCCATTCAGCGCCTTGGTAGACCTGCGAGTTGGTGATTATGATGCCGAGAGACAGATGCTTCAACTGGGGGCTCTCACCGTTTGGCTGAACTCAACCTTGTGCCAGCAATTGGATGAATATCTCGCGGCTCGTGAAACACAAGCTCGCAAAAGCTTAAGGAAATCCGAGGTTATGTTCGCCTCATTCACCGGCAGGAAATGGAGCTACAAATACATACGCCGGGCTGTGGAGCGACATCGACGACACGTTGACCTCTCTCCCCTTCAATCCGGCGAATCCACACACCCAGCGGACTGGCCTCTTGAGGAGCGAAAATCGTTCATCCAAACCCCCGTGCTTCCCTATGATCGATCAATCATAAATAGTAAACTTATCCTTGGTCTTGGCCTCCACTGCGGCCTTCGCGCCGGAGAAATGCTGGCTGTGAAGATAAGCCATATAGACTCGTATCAGTCTCGGTTGTATGTGAACGGTGAAGAAGCCAAAGGGAAAAAATCGCGCTTCATCCCGCTCAACGAGTACATGATGGATCTGTTGGAATCACATCTCCGTTCACGAGCGCACGACGAACATCTTCTTGTACGGCAAGATGGATCGCCGCTCTCCTACAAATCGGTGCGTAGGACGGTGAAAACCTTGGCCCAGCACGCAGGAATCAGCTACAAAAACGTCACGCCCCACACGCTGCGTCACTCGTTCGCAACACATCTGAAGAATCTCGGCGTTTCCATTGACATAATCAAGAACCTGTTGGGCCATTCTTCAATCTCCGAGACAGAACGTTACCTGCATACCGGTGAGAATGAAATGGCGCTCGCCGTCGAGAAGCTCGCGGGAAATTGAGCATCGGCGCAAACTGACATTAGCTTACAAGTTGTGATGTGCTATCAAGGCTAAAAATGCGTTCAAAAGTGGGTTATCTCCTGCACAGGGCATTCTCCTATGTGCGCCCAAGCCGGGCGATAAGCCGGGTTCTGTGCCCTGAACCGCTTGCGCAACTCAGGGCAGCGATCATCTATCTAGGACGGCGGTTGCCCGCCGTCTCCAGCAGCCTACCCGGGGCTCAAATGGAACGGGCCGCTCCTTGCCCCTGCTTGGCCTTGCTCCTGATGGGGGTTACCTGGCCGCCGCTGTCGCCAGCGACGCCGGTGGTCTCTTACACCACCTTTTCACCCTTACCGGGTCGGTAGACTGACGCCCACCAACCCGGCGGTTTGCTTTTCTGTGGCCCTTTTCCGTCAAGTCGCCTCGACCTGGACGTTATCCAGCACCATGCCCTATGGAGTCCGGACTTTCCTCGCCCCACTATTGGGACGCGACCGCTTGCCCGACTTGGGCGCTGATTTTATCTTAGCATGGGAATGGGGACTGTCAAGACTTTGGGGACTGCCCGAACTGCCGGCGAAGTTCGTCCGCCGCCAGCTCGCCGGCCGCCTCGACCACCTTGCCCACGATGGGGTTGACCAGCACTGAAGTCACCGCACCGACGGCTGAGGGCAGGTGCTCCGCGAACCATTTTCGCACGCGCTCGATCTTGCTCACATCAGGCTCTCTCGCGGTGACTTCCTCCTCCAGCGATTCCATCTGGGCCTGTGCTTCCTCTTCCAGCTCCGGCGGAGCTTGTTCCATCACCTGGGAACGCAAGTTGTCGAACAAAGCACCGAGCGCTTCCACCTCCTCGCGCGTTATGCCTCGCTCTCTCCAATTCTCAATGATGATGTCTCCCTTACCGGTATGCACCGGGCCGCTCACCGACCCGATATGTGTCTCGAAACTGTCACCTTCGTGATAATTGTCCATCGCTCTCCCTTCCGTTCACCGATAATAACGGATATTGAACTCTGCCGAACTCTGTGTAGTGTCTTCGATGTAGAGCGTCACCTGGTAATCTCCTCCGCGAAGTGTCCGACCGTCCTCGTCATAGTAGACTACCCAGCGGACACCCTCCGTACCAAAATCATCGACGTCCCATAACCCGCTTTGCCGCGCCACCTCGTTCTTATTGCGGGTCCAGACCGCGGACCAGCGCAAGCCTTCGTACATCCCTTTGTATTCAAAGACAGCATAAACCAACTTGGTGTTCCAATCGAAGCGATTGTCCGATGTTACCAGAATTGGCTTACAGTCCGGTTGCACGCCCAAGGCAATGGTGATGTCACCAAAGGCCGATTCAGCCTTTACGTCCGACTGTGGTTTATCGATGGTGAACGCAATCCGCCCCGCTTCCTCTTCCCCTATGATTATCGCGATTTCATACTCACCGGGCGGGAAGGGCTGGTTGCCGGAAGCCTGGAAGCCGATTTGTTTCGTACCTTGAGCAGGATGCTGCCATATCTCTGTGCTCTCCTGCAATAACTCCGCTTCCTGATATAGTTCGTGTGACACCTCCAGGTCAGGGCAAAATCCCTCGAAGCCATAGGTCAGGTAAACCACCCTTAGCCCTGGTTGGAACGAGTGGGGACTGGTCACCGCCCTGGTCGGATCGGGTACATCGGTCACCTCCAGGTTGAAGACGCGCGGGGCGGTGCTCATCACTCGAAATGTCTTCGTGCTCACCACTTGATCATTGGCGTAGATCAGCAGTTCATACTGACCGGGCTCGATGCCATTTTCGTCTCCGCTCAGCACAGATACAGTGATGTGATCTTGGCGCTGGCCCCAGGGCGTCGCTGGCTTGGAGGCCACTACCTCTCCTTCACGCAGTATTTCCCATCTCCACATTGTATCTGGTTGAACGCTCTCCAACGTGAATTCTGCAATGATCTCGGTGACTCCTTTGCAGAAAACGTCCGTGGTCAGCGCCAAAGTCCCTTCCTCTGTCAGGTCCTTACCTACAGCCGATTGCGCGAATATTGGGGGAAGGGCAGTGGGGGAGGGGGAAGCGGTTGGTGTCGGCGGTTGGGGCCTAGGCCATATAATTTGGTTCCCAAGGAGGGCTGCCGCTATCACCGCGACGAGGGCGAGGCCAATCAACGCCCAAGCAAAGAGGGGAATCTTTTGAGGAGATGGTTCTTCCTTCGGTAGAACGCGGGAGGGGTCCGGTGGTTGGAGCGTCGTTTCGGGGTAGACGCCGGTGTGGTCATACATAACATTGCCCCAGAAGTGCAACATCGCTCGCAATTGACCACGCCCGGCCGGATCGGCGACAGTGGCGCCGGCCTCTCGCAGATCGGCGATAAGTACGCGGACTTCTTCCAGCAGAGATTGATCCACTTCCTCACGTTTCAGTTGATCCAGCTTCTCCTGGTGTCTGAGTTGAAAATTTTTCAGCAAATCTTTCACAATATTCCTCCCAGCAAGCAGGTGGACAGACGTTGAAGTTTGCCCACGACGGTCCGCAGCTTACGGTCGGCCAAGGCCAAATGGCGTTGGCAAGAACTATTGAAAGTCTCGGTCAGCTCAAGCAAACTGCTGGGGCTCGGTTGACTCTCCTTCAGCGCATCCTCCAGCGCAAATTGGAGCGCGACTATCTCCACGACCCAGCGTTCCCCACGCAGTTGCCGTCCGTCCTGTTGAAAGGGGCGACCGATGTGCTCGACCGCTGCCGCGAAGTCCACCAGCATATCCACCCTGTCCTGGCAAGGGCGCCAGTTCTGCAGCAGTATTTGATCTTCGGAAGCATCGAGGCCATCTCCTTCCATCAGAGTGAGCTGAGCGTGGAATGGGGCAAAGGCAGCTAATAACTCGTGTAGCAAGTGGTGAAGCTCTTTCCACTCCCACATCTGTGCTTGTAGTGAGGTGAGTTCATCGATCACCTCCCGCAGCTCCGAGCGGGCATCTTGATTCTCTGGCAAAGAGCTTTGTAGCGTCTCACGCGCCCGTTCGGCCATCCACTCGAATTTTTCGATGTGAATAATATCACCGCGCCCGGTGTGCACAGCGCCAGCTACATCCCCGACTCGGGTCTCATAGTTTGTGCTCGGTAAAGCTGTCTTGTTCTTGTTTTGTTCTTTATTTTGGCTCATCTACCCTCCTTAGAACTGTCTTTGACCTTCCCTATAATACATTATAGTCGGGTATACTAGCTTTACAAATCGGTCGAATCATTGTAAAATTAGCGCCTAAAATTGCTCAAGATGTACTTGCCATTTGAATGAGTGGCCAGGAATTTTTGTGGAAAATCATTTTTCTTGGACGTAATTAAAGCCGAATCCACGAGATCGATGCGCCAGGAAAGATATAAGATGACAGGAGGGATGAAGATTGCCTAACAAAGCCTCGGCGATGAAACGAGTACGCAGTTCAAAGAAAAAACGTGAAGTCAATCAGATGCACCGTGGAAGAGCCCGTACGGCTGACAAAAGAGCTCAGCGACTTATCGAAAAAGGTCAGCTCGAAGATGCGCGCGATGCTGTGCATGCAGCTGTCAAGGCGCTGGACAAGGCCGCTCAGAAGGGCGTTATTCATAAGAACAAGGCCGCACGGCGCAAGTCTCGCTTGATGAGACAATTGAATCAGCTCGAACAATCAGCCTGATTGTGTAACTGCTCAGACCCTGCTCAGAGGGGGTTTGCAACCCCCGATTTTTGAACGAGCATAATCCTTTTCTTCGATCAAGTTGCTCAAAAACTCTCAAAAGACGCTGGGTTACAAACCCAGCTTGAGCGGGCTGAGTAGATACCTGATTGTTTATAGAAGGACCTTCGATCTCCTTCATAACAGATCTGTCTTAAACTTGTGAGAAAGTGCATCGACACATTCACTTATGTGGAGAGCTAGCATCAGACGGAACTTCATATAGGATCCACCATTCCCCACAAAGGGCGCCAGCGAGCTATTGAGTCAACTCTTTCAAAGGGAATATCCATAAGAGCCACAAGGAGGTGCAATCATGCAGATAAAGGGTTATGAATTCCCAGATGACTTGTACTATGATGAATCTCACGATTGGGTTCGGGTTGAAGGGGACACCGCCACACAGGGGATGACCGAATTTGGTCAAGCGATCGCGCAAGAGATCGTCTTCGTGGAAATGCCACGTGCCGGACGAGAGGTCGAGCAGGGAGAGACCTTTATGTCTATGGAATCTGGCAAATGGGTGGGCCGTGTTCCCGCTATGGTCAGCGGAGAGCTGATGGAAGCCAATGATGAGTTGGAGTGGGAGCCCATGTTGGTCAACGAATCCCCTTACGACGAAGGCTGGCTGGTCAAAATCAAAATAGCGGATCCTTCTGAGCTGGACAATCTAATACGTGCCGATTCTCCCGAGTTTAAGGCCATCATCGAGGAGGAGGCAGAGAAGTACCAAGAGATTTTGGGATAGTAAGGTATTAGATATGAAACGTGATGAGATCCTGGTTAGTGTCTTGTCACATTTTCCGCTTGATCTATTTGAGCAGCGCTGGTCAGGAGCAATTGCCTATGGTCAAACTCGGCAGACGCACCTTTCTCAAGTTGGCCGGCGCATCAGCCGCCGCCGGTACACTTTACAGACTCGGTCTGACTAGGCTGTCTCATCAGGCCTCGTCAGAGGATCAATTTGCCGGCCCGCCTTCGGACCGGCGAATACTCGGCACCTGCCGGCTCTGCGCGGCGGGATGTGGGCTCTCCGCCCGCGTGGTGGATGGCCGCGTAGTCAAGCTCGACGGAAACCCCTTCCATCCCAACAACGAGGGCAAACTCTGCCCCAAGGGCCAGGCCGGTCTCCAGGTGCTCTACGACCCCGATCGCATCAAGGGACCGATGCGGCGAGTTGGGGAGGGGTGGCAGCAGATCTCGTGGGAAGAGGCGCTGAGCGAGATCGCCGACGCGCTGCAGGCGCTGCGCGACTCCGGTCACCCCGAGCGGATGGCCTTTCTCCACGACGGCAAGCGTGGCCCGACGAGCGATCTCATCGCGCGCTTCTGCCGGGTCTTCGGCACGCCCAACGACGTCCGTCGTCCTCGGCACAGCGCCGACGGAACGCCATTGGCCCATCTGCTCTCCCAAGGCTGGAACGACCACGCCGCCTATGACTGGGAGAACACCGACTACCTGCTCTGCTTCGGCGGTGCTTTCCTGGAGGCGTGGCAGCCGCTGGTGCGCCATCTGCGCGCCTACGCACGCATGCGCCGAGGTCGCCCCGGTCGGCGGGCCAAGATCGTGCAGATCGAGCCTCGCGCCTCGGTGACGGCCACCAAGGCCGACGAGTGGATCCCGATCAACCCCGGCACAGAAGGCGCCCTGGCGCTGGGCATCGCCCACGTCATCGTCCGCGATGAGACTTACGACGCCAGTTTCTTGGCGGAACACACCTTCGGCTTCGAGGACTGGACGGACGAAGAGGGGAACGAGCACGTCGGTTTCCGCACTCTGGTGCTGCAGGATTACTCCCCGGACCGTGTGGCGAGGATCACCGGCGTGGACGCGGAAACCATCGAACGCATCGCGCGCGAGTTCGCCGCCACCAAGCCGGCGGTAGCAGCGGGGGACGTGAGCGGTTACACCAACAGCCTCTACAGCCAGTGGGCCGTCCACGCTCTCAACGCGTTGGTCGGTTCTATTGAGAGGCCGGGCGGCGTGATGCGGCAAACGGCACCGCCGCTGGCTTCCTGGCCCGATTTCGAGCTGGACGAGATCGCCGTTCAGGGGCTGGCCCAGCCGCGAGTGGCCCGTGGTGAGAGAAGCCTGGCTGCAGAGGACACCTCCCACGCGCTCACCCAGGCCCCTTACCCCATCGATATCTTGTTTCTCTACCACAGCAACCCAATATACGACGATCCGCCAGGGCTGGATTGGGCGGCGACGATTGAGGATATCCCCCTGGTCGTCAGCTTCTCCCCCTACCTGGACGAGACCAGCGAGCGTGCCGATCTTCTGCTGCCCGATTGTACCTACCTGGAGAAGTGGTTCCTGGAACCGCTCGAGCCCAGCCTGGGCTACCCGGCGGTCGGATTGGGCCGCCCTGTCGTAGATCCGCTCTACGACACGCGCAATATAGGCGATGCGCTCATCGAGCTGGCCCAGGCAGCGGGCGACCCGCTGGTCGCCGCCATGCCGTGGAGCGACTTCGTGGAAGCGATCCAGGAACGGGCGCGTGGTTTGTACGAGGCGGGAGTCGGCATGCCTTCGGGGGCTCGCCCTGAGCTTGCCGAAGGGAAGACGGCGGAGGCGTTCGAGGCATTCTGGGCCGATCTGGTATCCCGGGCTGTCTGGTACGATGAACCCTACACATTTGAGCAATGGGAGCACGCCTTCGACACGCCTTCGGGCAAGTTCGAGTTCGCTTCCCATACCCTCCAGGAGAGATTGACAAGCCTGGATGTCTCCTTCGAGGACGAGGATCTGCTGCCTCGTTACGAGGAACCAGCCTTTGAGGGCGATGGGACCGAATACCCCTTCCACCTGCGCACGTTCAAGCCGATCACCTACACCGAGCGCTGGCCCCCTAACATCCCCTGGTTGCAGGAGATCTACGGTCTGCACGTGCAGGAGAAGTGGGGAAGCTGGGTGGAGCTAAACCCAGAGACTGCTCACGAACTGGGCATCCACGACGGTGACCTGGTGCGGGTGGAGTCCCCCCAGGGGGGTGTCGAGTTGAAAGCTCGGCTGTGGCCCGGCACTCCGCCGGAGGTGGTGAGCATCCCCTTAGGGCAAGGGCACATAGTCAGTGGGCGATGGGCGGAGAAGCGGGGTGTCAATCCCAATGAGATCATTGCTCCATTGACCGATCGGATGAGTGGCGAGTTGGCCACGCAATCCACACGCGTTCGCGTCCGCAAAGTTTAAGTCTAGCAGTTGCCGATTTGAGGAGATAATATGTCGCGTTGGGGAATGGTCATCGATCTCGATAAATGCACCGGCTGTCAGGCATGTACCATCGCCTGTCAGGCTGAGAATAATATACCCTTCGCCGGACCGGACGAAGCAGCGCTTAGCCGCTCCAAGCACTGGCAGGACGTGCTGGTCAATCTGGGAGAGGAAGCGGAGTATCCTGACTTTTACACTCAGTTCATCCCCCGTCCCTGTATGCACTGTGACGATCCGCCGTGCGTCAAGGTCTGTCCAGTGGGCGCGACTTACGTGGACGACGAGGGCATCGTGCGGATGGATTACGATCGCTGTATCGGCTGCCGCTACTGTACCACCGCCTGCCCTTACTCCATTCGCTACTATAACTGGTACGCTCCGGAATACCCGGCGGGCTACGACGCTTACCTGAATCCCAACGTTCCGGTGCGGCCCGTGGGCGTGGCGGAGAAATGCACCTTCTGCATCCATCGGCTGGAGGAGGCCAAGCGGGAGGCGGCCGCTCAGGGGCGGGAGTTGACCGACGCCGACGTGGTGTTGCTGCCTGCCTGCAACGAAGCCTGCCCGGCCTCGGCCCGCTACTTTGGCGACCTGGACGATCCCGACAGCACCGTCTCCCGGCTCAAGCGCAGCCCCCGCGCGTTTAGCCTGTTAGAAGATCTAGGTACGGAGCCCAAGGTGTACTATCTGACGGAGGATAAAGCATGAAACACGAGGGTGCCGCTCAGGAGGACACTGCCCTTTTCGCCCCGCTGCTGCATACAGGCAAGTGGTTCTACGTCACGGTGGCCGTACTGGCGCTCGTCGTTGCTGTGGGCGTCTATGCCTACGTTCGCCAGTTAGTCTTCGGCCTGGGCATCACCGGCATGAACAGGCCCGTCTTCTGGGGAGTGTATATTATCAACTTCGTCTTCTTCATCGGTCTGAGCCACGCCGGCACTCTGGTCTCGGCTATCCTCCGTGTCGTGAAAGCGGAATGGCGGCGACCCTTCACGCGCGCTGCCGAGGCGGTAACCGTCTTCAGCCTCCCCTTCGGAGCGGGCAGCATCATCCTTGATCTGGGCCGGCCCGACAGACTGCTGAATGTGATCTCGCACGGACGCTTCGAGTCGGCCATCCTGTGGGATGTCGCCAGCGTCTCGCTTTACATGGTGTCAAGCATCTTCTACTTCTACCTGGCCCTCATCCCCGACATCGCTATGTGCCGCGACCGTTTGAAGGTAGGTCCGCTCCGCACCAGGCTCTATAAGTTCCTGGCCCTGAACTGGACCGGTACCGAGCGCCAGCACCGCCGGCTGGATCGGTTGATGGACATCATGGCCGTGTGGCTGACCATGCTGGTGGTCATCGTGCACACGGTGGTGGCGTGGATCTTCGGGATGACCATCGTCCCCGGCTGGCACGAAGCCCTCATCGGCCCCTATTTCCTGGGTGGGGCCATATTCTCCGGGGTGGGTGCGGTGATCATTACCACCTCCATCTTGAGGCGCGTCTATCACCTGGAGGATTACATCAAGCCCGTGCACTTCAGAGCTATGTCTCTGTTCCTCCTCTCCTTGTCCCTTCTGTGGTTCTATCTCACGTTCGTGGAGTATTTCACTACCTTCTATGGGAACGAGCCTGCGCACATGCTCATCTTCAACGCCAAACTTTTGCAAGAGTTTTCCCCCCTGTTTTGGATAATGGTCGCCTTTTGCTTCGTGATCCCGGTGGTTGTCCTGAGCAATCCCAGGACCCGTACCATCACGGGCGCGGTGATCGTTTCCGTTTTCGTCAACATCGGTATGTGGATAGAGCGTTACCTCGTCATCATCCCCTCGATGGCTCGACCGAGGATGGGGGGTATTGGGAGTTATACTCCCACCTGGGTCGAGTGGGCCATTACCGCTGGCTGTTTCGCCTTTTTCGCATTGCTCTATGCGCTATTCACCAAGCTCTTTCCGGTCATCGCCGTCTGGGAGATGCACGAGGCCCGACATCAGAGCGTCCCTGAGACTGTGGAGCGGGTGAGATCGTACATGCCGGGAGCTACGGCGAGTTCGCTGCTGAAGGAAGAGTGACGTTGGGAGGTCTTGGATGGCAGTAGGTGGGATCATCGTCTTGCTGGTGGTGGCGATCGCGGCCGCCGTATTTCTCTCGATGCTGATCTGGCTGATGCAGACGGAAAAGGACTAGCTCGGTGCTGAACCGATGGCTTGAGACAGTGACAGCCAAGGGAAAGACAGCAGCTAGGTCAGATTGATGAAAAAACAGGCCCGCGTCCGCAGCCAAATGTACGCCGCGCTGGCTCAGGCATTCCAGAAGCCAGAGGTGGCATCCGACGAAGGTGAGGAAAACTCACTGATCCATATTCTGGAACGAGCGGCGCTCAGCCTCGACGCTGAAGCGCTGGGACCGGCTGTTGAAAGGCTGGTTGGCGTTCTGGAAATTGCTCAGGGACAGACAGAACAAGCATTGCGCACGTTGGAAATCGAATACAATCGGCTGTTCGTTGGCCCAGGGCAGCCCCAGGCACCACCTTACGAATCATTCTACCGCGGCAAATGGGGAATGATGATGGGGCCATCGTCACGTGAGGTGGAGCGACAGTATGCCGAAGCGGGTCTGACCATCGCGCCCGATTATCGCGATCTGCCGGACCACGTGGCGACGGAGCTCGGCTTTATGGCTTACCTAACGATGCGGGAGGCAGAAGTGAAAGGTGAAAAGAGCTCCTGGCTGGAAAGAGAGCGCTTGTTCTTGCAAGATCACTTGAGCGTATGGCTGCCGCTCCTCTGCCAGAGGGTGAAAGAGGCTAGCCGGCATCCCTTCTACACCGCCCTGGCGGAACTGACCGAGACATTTGTAAGCCTGGATATGGAGTGGTCCAAAAACCGCTACGCATCCCAACCCTAGGGGGCGATTGGATAATGAAACCAACACGCAGCTCGATCACACTAGTGCTGGGCCTGGTCATGACATTCTTCATTTCGGTGACCACCTTTGCCCAGCCGCCGGTGCCTCACGATGTGGAGGAGAATGGCATCTCCTACGAGGATTGTGTCTCCTGCCACCGCACGGGGGAGGACGATGCTCCTTTGCTGGCGGCCGATCACGCCCAACATGACAACGCCGATTGTCGCGTCTGTCACGGCACCACCGGCATACTGGAAGCTCCCAGCACCTACCACCCCGTCGCCAGATGGGAGGATTGCCTCGGCTGCCACGACCGATGGGAGAATCAGGAGATCGTCGAAATCCCCAACCTGGCCGATTCCGACTATGATCACACTATCTACGAAAGCAACACCTGTGTGAGTTGTCATCCTGCATCGACCGAATACTACGAAGGAATGCCGTCGATCGCTTGCGGCGTCTGCCACCCTAAGAGCGCCGAGGCAGAGACGATCCACAACGGTCCGGACAACTGGGTGGACTGCGTGGATTGTCACCAGGCGGCGGGCAACTACCCCCATGACCCGGAGTTGATTCACTCGCGAGACGAGGACTGCCTCTCCTGCCACCACGAGAGTGAGGGCCACTGGATGTCGGACAGGGCCGACGTGGGATACAGTCTCTCCGATCACGTCGCCAGGGGAGACCCGCACGCCCGCGTGGACTGCTCCGCCTGTCACCTCAAGGTCGCCACCGTCGAGCGTGATCCGGTCACCAACCGCATCCACGTTGTCCTCCCCGAGATAGAGCCTGTGGTTAATGCAGTCAAACCAGAGGCTGTTCCCCCGGACAGCCCGGAACTGGCGGACGTGGTCAAGGAGGTGGATTGCCAGCGCTGTCATACCTCTGGAAGCAAAGTCGCGGCACCAGCACATGAACTGCCACCACGCAGTGTGCTCTGCATGACATGCCACGACGCTTCGCCCGTCGTCGACGACCCCCTATCCTGGGCCGGAATCGGGTTCTTCAGCCTGGGGATGGTGGTGGTAGCCTCCATCTGGCTTCAGGGCTCAGTTCGAGGCCGGCAGGATCTCTCCATTCCACAGCGCATCTGGCACATCTTCGTCGCTATCCTCGATCTCATCACCACGCCGCGCCTCTTTGTCCTTATCTGGTCGTTCATCGCAGACGGCATACTGCACAGGCAGTTATTCAAAAAGAACAAGATTCGCTGGTTTGCCCACACCTCTATGTTCTGGGGGATAGGGGCACGCATGGCATTGGGACTCTTCACGTGGCTTATGGTGCTGGCGGTGCCCACCGCCCCGCTCACCCAGACACTGGTGAACAAAAGCTCCCCCGCCGTCGCGCTCATCTACGATGGCCTGGGAGCGCTGGTCATATTAGGCGCGATCGTGACCATCATCCGACGCTATGTGATCAAGGATGAGCAGTTAATCACCGGGGGACAGGACACTGTTGCCATCGCTTTGCTCGGCGCGATCTTCCTGATGGGCTTCGTCGTAGAGGGCGTGCGTATCCTGATCACTGATCTCCACCCCGATCTGGCGGCTTTCTCGTTCATCGGCTACGTTGTCTCCCATGTGTTGGGCCTCATCCCGATCAACTGGAGCGTGGTCTATGGTTGGCTGTGGTACGTTCACGCTGGCCTGGTAGCAGCATTGGTCGCCTACCTCCCGTTCAGCAAGTTCTTCCACGTGCTGATCGGGCCCTTTGTCGCAGCCTTCAACGCAGCCATGGAAGCGAGGATAACATAGATGTCCAAGAAGATTGAAGCGACACGGTTCGGTTTCCGCCAGTTGTTGGAACTAGATGCTTGCACCCGCTGCGGCGAGTGTGTCAAGTGGTGTCCCACTTTTACGGAGAAGCAAGAGTTGGACGACATCACCCCGCTGCGGAAGATCGAACGGGTTCGATCCTTCATGAGGGCCCAGGCACTGGGGCTGCTGGGGCGAATACTCGGCTATCGGCGCGCCGATGAGGATACGCTTCAGATGTTCTCCACGGGCACCTACGACTGCACGCTCTGCGGACGCTGCGCTGCTGTCTGCCCCGTCAATATAGAGACACGCTCACTGTGGATCAGCATGCGCGAAACGTTGGTCGATCAAGGCGTTTACCCCGAGACGTTTGACCATCTGCGCGAGACAGTCACCACAGATCATAACATCTCCGGCGACGATAACGCGGACCGGCTGATTTGGAGCGAGAATCTGCCCCAGGCTCCAGAGGGTGTGGGGGGCAAGGAGCAAGCCGAGGTGGTCTACTTCGTCGGCTGCGTGGCCTCCTTCTATCCTCGTTCCTACTCAGTGCCGCAGAGCATCGTGGAGATCCTCGATAAGGCCGAGATAGACTTTATGACCCTGGGAGGGGAGGAGTGGTGCTGTGGGTTCCCGCTGATCATCGCCGGGATGGGGGATTCAGCGGTCGATTCGGTGCGCCACAATGTGGAAGCGGTGCGTAAGACCGGGGCCAAGCGCATGGTTGCCTCTTGCCCTTCCTGCTACCATACCTGGAAGCACGATTACCCCCTCATCCTTGGGGAGCCGCTGGGCTTCGAGGTGCTGCACGCTACCGAGATGCTGGAGCAAATTATCGACGAGGGGCGCATTCAACTGAAGCCCTTCAAGCGCCCGGTTACCTATCACGATCCCTGTGACCTGGGGCGCACCAGCGGCATCTACGATGCGCCGCGCAATATCATTCGCGCCATTCCCGACATCGAATTTACGGAGATGGAACATTACGGCGAATACTCGCTCTGCTGTGGTGGCGGCGGCGATGTGGAAATGGCCGATGCTGACCTGACCTCAGCCATCGCTCAGCGGCGCGTGGAAGAGGCGGCGGCTACCGAGGCGAAAGTCATCCTTTCGGCCTGTCAGCAATGTGAGCGCACCCTGGCCGGCGCCACTCGCCAGGCTCGGTTGCGAGTGCGGGTGATGGACATCGCCGACCTGGTCGCCCGTCAGATGGCCGACTGAGCTTAATCAACCCAAGCGCTCTGCCCTGTCCGGCTCCTGCAAACCGTCAGGGGCCGGGCATTCGTACGAAAGGTACTTTTTCAGTCCCTTACGCTGTAGGTCAGAAGTAGTACAATGGCAAGCTGCACAGCTTTGCGGACCTAAGTGCTGGACGTGAAGTCCAACGCGATGACTGATTTTTAGCTTGAAGTAATGAAGGAGAATCATAAGCAATGAAACTGAATCGTCTCGAAACCGTTTCCTGGCAGGATTCACAGTTGCTCTATCACGCACAACCCCGATTGGACCGTGAAGGATTGAATTTGCTCTCACCGGGGGAGCCTTACCTCTGCCTGGGCCGCTTCCAGGACGTGGAGCAAGATATTGACGTGGAGTTCTGCCGCGAGAATGACATCCCTATCTTCCGGCGCGAAGTTGGCGGCGGCGGAGTATATCTTGATGGCGAGCAATTATTTTTCCAATTGATCATTCATCGCGATAACCCGCTAGCCCCCAAAAGCAAGGAAGCGTTCTATCGCAAGTTCCTTCAGGCCCCTATTGAGGCCTATCGGGCGCTGGGTGTTCCAGCCGAATACAAGCCTGTCAATGACATAGTGGCCAATGACCGCAAGATCTCCGGCACCGGTGTGGCCGAAATCGGTGACTATATCGTTTTCGTCGGCAATCTGATCGTGGATTTTGACTATGAGATGATGGTGCGCGTCCTGCGCGTGCCCGATGAAAAATTCCGCGATAAGGTCTACAAGACACTGCGCGATAATCTCTCGACTCTCCGGCGGGAAATCGATTCTGTACCGCCGAGGGAAGAGCTATGGGACCTGATGGCAGAGAAGTTCAGCGAATTGCTCGGCCCGATGGAGGTGCAGACGACGGTGGACGAGGCGTGGCGCGCCAAGGCGGATGAGCTAGCGGCCCGCTTCCTCACCGATGAGTGGCTATATCAAAAGGGCCGTCGTCGCGCTGACCACGAGGTCAAGATCCGCGCTGGCGTGCAAGTGAGGCAGAAGATGCACAAGGCATCTGGTGGTTTGACCCGTGCCACGACCGAGGTGCGAGATGGCGAAATTGTCAATGTAGCTATCTCTGGCGATTTTTTCTTTTATCCCGAAGAGAAACTGGTTGATCTGGAGGCCGCTTTGGTTGGCGTGCAACTTGAGGAAATTGAGCAAGCCGTCGCCCGTTTCTATGAGGAACATGGAATCGAGAGCCCCGGAGTCACCCCGGCCGATTTTGCGCAACTATTGGCCTGAACTTAACTGCTACCCAGACATTCGCCCAGATAGAAAATACGTAACTGCTCAGCCGCTCAGCCTGGATTGCCAAATCCAGGCCAGGGACTGCAATTTCCGATGGTTATCGTCTATAAACTGATGTTACTGGGCCATCAGTCCGCCGGATCTGGCTATCCGGCGGGAGCGGCTGAGTAGTAGCGAAAACACAGAGAAAAAAGGAGACTATCTAGTGATCGATCTTTCTATTGATGAACAACAGCTTGAGCGCACTGTACAGCGTGCGCGTGAGCGAGAGATCATCATCCCCACCTTTGCACAAATGAAGGACCCCACGTTGATCCCCGATAGCATCAAGAAGCGCTTGTCGGAGATCGGCCTGTGGGACATCGCGTCGCTGAACCTTTTCCGCATCACGTGGAAGAACGAGCCCAAGGAGCAAGGCGGGGGATTCAACGGCGTCAATTATGTCGAGTTGCCATCATCGCTGACCGGTGTGCCAGCGCGTATCATCGCGCTGGTCGGCAAGTGGTTCCCCACCGGCTCACACAAGGTGGGTGCCACCTTCGGCTGCCTCGTGCCACGATTGGTCACCGGTCAGTTCGATCCCACATACCAGAAGGCGGTCTGGCCGTCGACCGGGAACTACTGCCGGGGCGGCGCTTACGACGCGTCGCTGCTGGCGTGCGAGTCGATCGCCATCCTGCCGGAGGAGATGAGCCAGGAGCGCTTCGATTGGCTTTCCAAGGTGGCGGGCGAGGTCATCGCCACGCCCGGTTGCGAGAGCAACGTCAAGGAGATCTTCGACAAGACCTGGGAGCTGCGCAAGACGCGCGAGGATGTGGTGGTCTTCAACCAGTTCGACGAGTTCGGCAACCATCTATGGCACTACGACGTCACCGGTCGCGCGATGGAGGAGGTGCTGGAGCGGGAGCTGGGGCCGCGCGACCAGTACCGGGGCGTGGTGCTGACCAGCGGCTCGTCCGGGACGCTGGGCTGTGGCGACTATATGAAGGAGATCTTCCCCACCAGCAAGGTGGCGGCCAGCGAGGCGCTCCAGTGCCCCACGCTGCTGCTCAATGGCTACGGCGGCCATCGCATCGAGGGCATCGGCGACAAGCACGTGCCCTGGATCCACAACGTCAAAAACACCGATATGATAATGGCTATCGACGACGAGGCCTGCATGAGCCTGACGCGGCTGTTCAACGAGCCGGCTGGTCGTGCTTATCTGGTCGACCAGGGCGTGCCGGAGGAGCTGGTGAGCAACCTGGATCTGCTGGGCATCTCCTGCATCGCCAATGTGCTCTCCAGTATCAAGTTCGCCAAGTGGTACGAGCTGGATGAGGAGGACGTGGTGCTGACCGTCTTCACCGACTCGATGGAATTGTATCAGAGTCGCTTGCGCGAGCTCCACGAGGAGCACGGTCAGTACACAGAGACGGACGCGGCGGCCGATTACCACCGCTATCTTTTGGGTTGTACTCCGGACTACGTGGAGGAGCTGGGATACTGGGACCGCAAGCGCGTCCATAATCTGAAATACTTCACCTGGATCGAGCAGCAGGGTAAGGAGCTTGAGGAACTCAATGCGCAGTGGTACGACCGCGATTACTGGGATGACATCCACGGGCAAGTTGAGGAGATCGACGAGCGGATCCGACAGTTCAACGAAAGGACGGGGTTGGTAGGTTAGTAGAGCGGTAAATTGGTAGATTGGTATCCTGGTTCTCCCAATCTACCAATTTACCAACTTACCAGTACACCAACCTACCAGTTTATCGACTTCTGGTTGCTGTTTCGGTTATTTAGGGTATACTACCGCAAGAACGCAAGGAGGAAGGCGAAATGACCAGACAGATGACCATTCAGGTTGAGGATCTGACGAAGAAGGCACCAAGCAGCAGTCTGGCTGCGATTGTGCATTTTGGCCCACGAGATAGATACATCGAAATACTCAAGAGTGGGACGGTTCGTCTGGTCTCGCCGGCAGGGACGGTAAGTGCTCAGTTCAGGGAGCAGGAGAAGCACGACCTTCTACGCCAGGCATACGTCCAGACACTGTTGGAGAGCGGCGTACAGGGCGAAGAATTGGAGCAAGCTTTGGAAGCCATCGCAAGGGTGGATCGACGATTGACTGAGGAACCGGATGAGCAAGAGGGCATAGCTGACCTGGAGCGCCGGACTGCAGAGCATTTTCAAGCATGGGCGGAGGAGGAAGGGATGGATTATGATACACTCTCCAACGAGAAGTTTATGGCTCTTGTGCAGCGCGGCATCGCGGAAGTCCGGGGGGGCAGTTGACGCTCCGTTCTGTGCCCGATACCAATATCTGGGTAGCGAGTGTTCGATGGCAAGGTAGACCTTACCACATTCGAAAAGCTGCGGAGCACAAGGTCTTCACCTCAATTACATCGCTGGCTATACTGGCCGAGATCACCCGGGTACTGCATGAGTACTTCGATCTTTATGACGAAGGAGCTTATGAGTGGCATTGCCACATCGGGGAGAATTCGGAACTTGTTAATCCTATTCACCCCTTGAACGCCATCCCTGATGATCCAGACGACAACAAGTTTGTGGAATGTGCTGTGAAGGGGAACGCTCAGTTCATTGTCTCGCGAGATGATGACTTACTCCGGCTTGAACGATATAACTCTGTACAAGTTGTGGATGACACCGATTTGCTTGACATCTTGCTCAGTTTAGGTGAGCAGGAATAGGATCGAGTGCTTCCTTATTCGAGGACCAGGTTCCCTGAGGGAACCTGGTCATTTGTTGTGAGATTACACCGTACCTCTCACCTTAACACTACCAAAGGAGAATCTATGTCCGCTGAATATGACGTCAAAGATCTTGATCTAGCCCCCGCAGGCCGCCGCCGCATCGAGTGGGCGGAGCGGGAGATGCCGGTCTTACGCCTCATCCGCGAGCGCTTCAGGAAGGAAAAGCCGCTAAACGGTGCACGCATGTCGGCCTGTCTCCACATCACCACGGAGACGGCTAACCTGGCCCGCACGCTCCAGGCCGGCGGCGCCGAGGTGGTGCTGACCGCCTCCAACCCGCTTTCAACACAGGATGACGTGGCGGCAGCGCTTGTTTCCTACTATGAGATCCCCGTATTCGCCATCAAGGGCGAGGACAACGAGACTTACTATGAGCACATCCACGCCGCACTTGATCATGAACCCCAGATCACGATGGACGATGGCGCCGATCTGGTGAGCACGCTCCACAAGGACCGCACAGAGCTGATCGATAACGTCATCGGCGGCACCGAGGAGACTACCACCGGCGTCATCCGCCTGCGTGCGATGGCGAATGAAGGAGCGCTGGCTTATCCCATCGTGGCCGTCAACGACGCGATGACCAAGCACCTGTTCGATAATCGTTACGGCACCGGCCAGTCGACGCTGGATGGCGTCATTCGCGCTACCAATGTGCTGATCGCGGGCAAGACGGTAGTGGTAGCGGGCTATGGCTGGTGCAGTCGCGGTATCGCAATGCGGGCCAAGGGGCTGGGCGGCAACATCATAGTCACCGAAGTCGATCCGCTCAAAGCGCTGGAAGCGGTGATGGATGGTTTCCGCGTGATGCCGATGGAGGAGGCCGCACTGCAAGGTGATATTTTTGTCACCTCCACCGGTGACATCAACGTCATCGATCAGCATCACTTTGAAGTGATGAAGGACGGCGCCATCGTGGCCAACTCTGGACATTTCAACGTGGAGATCAATATCCCAGTGCTGGAAGAAATGGCAGGGGAGCCGCCTCGTCGTGTGCGTCCCTTTGTGGATGAGTTCACACTGCCCGATGGTCGTCACATCTATCTGCTGGCGGAAGGCCGCCTGGTCAATCTCTCCGCCGCCGAGGGTCATCCCAGTGCAGTGATGGATATGTCCTTCGCCAACCAGTCCCTTTGCGCTGAGTATATGATCGAACACGCTGAGGAACTGGAGCGCACGGTCTACAATGTGCCCCAGAAGATCGACGAGCATATTGCAGAGCTCAAGCTAGAGGCGATGGGCATAGAGATCGATGTGCTGACACCGGAGCAGGAGGAATATCTAGCGTCTTGGGAGATAGGGACCTAGAAACTGAGGGACATTGGGGAATATATGACAAGACAATTTTTAGGGGCTCCTCTCTTTTTCTTCGCTGGCTGCTTGTTTTTCATAATCACTTCGGCGCTGACTGCTTGTTCGTCTCCATCCGCATTACCTCCCACGCCGACTTCTGTCAAGACGGAGGTCGCGCCGGCGACGGTCGCCAGTACACCTCGACCCACATCCACGCCGCCTCCTACGCCGACGATTACCCCAACGCCCACACCGAAGCCGACGCCCACGCCGCCGCCGCTGCCGCAGGTCTGCTTGAAGCAGAAGTTCATTGAGGATATCGAGCTCTGCCATGCCATCACACAGTACGACACCGACCTGACTGTCGATCTGGATGCCGCCCAGGTGACGGGCAGTCAGCAGATCACCTATACCAATGCGGAGGACGTGCCGCTGGATGTTCTCTATCTACGACTTTTCCCTAATAGTCGCGGCTATGGCGGGACGATGACCGTGACGCATCTGCTGCTGGGTGGGGAGCCGATCACGCCCCAGTTTGAACTGGACGATACGGCCGTGCGGCTGCCGCTAGAGCCGCCGTTGGCCCCTGGGCGGGTTGTCACGCTCTCCATGGATTTCTTGGTCGGTGTCCCCAGAACGGGCGTCTCCGGTCACGCGCTGTTCTCCTACCTGCGGGGCGTGATGGCCTTGCCGACGGTCTATCCTATCATCCCCGTCTACGACGAAGAGGGCTGGAATGTCGAGCACGTGCCGGAGCATAGCGATGATCTCCACACCGACATTGCCCGTCATAACGTTCGGGTCACTGCGCCAGAAGATTTGACACTTGTAGCTTCTGGGGTCTGCAAGAATCCCCAAGCCGGGACCTGGATATGCCAAGCGGCGCCGATGCGTGACTTTACCCTGATCCTGGGGGAGGATTATGAGCGAGCGGGTAGGGAGGTAGAGGGTGTGGTGGTCAACAGTTATTTCTACCCGTGGCACGCACGAGGTGGAGAGAGAGCACTGGAGGTCGCCGTCGATGCCATGTCTGCATTTAGCGAACTCTTCGGCCACTATCCCTACACCGAGCTTGATGTAGTTGAGACGCCCAATCACCTAGGGGGGATGGAATACTCTGGGCTGGTGGTCGTCGAGGATGGGCTCTATACGGGCAGCGGGGTGGAGTGGCTGACGGCCCACGAGGTCGCTCACCAGTGGTGGATGGTCGTGGTGGGCAATGACCAGATCGACGAGCCGTGGCTGGATGAAGCCCTTACGCAATACAGCACTATGCTCTATTACGAGCAGGTCTACGGGAAAGATCGGGCGCAAGCAATACTGCGGGGTGAGTTCGAGCGGAGCTATCAGAGCGTGCTCCGGCAAGGCCGGGATATGCCAGCAGGCCTCTCTTCCGAGGAGTATCCCCCGGACCTATACTGGGACCTAGTGTATGACAAGGGCGCGCTGTACTTTCACGAACTGCGGGAAGCGGTAGGAGATGAGGCATTTTTCGAGATTTTGCAGACCTACTACCGCAACCATCGTTATGAGATCGCAACCCCCGAGATGCTTCTGGATGCTATAGAAGCAGTCACCGGCGATCGCTATCAAGAGATCTACGCAAAATGGATTAGTGGGAGCTCAGATCAGTAGCCCCACGAAATGGCGGGCGGGTTTTCGAAGCGATTCAAAAATCGGCGGGTATGGAAACCCGCCCTACAT